>JACZXR010000437.1 GCA_022571535.1 Deltaproteobacteria bacterium
GTTTCAAGCATGAATCAGCAACTCACCTTTAGTGTAGTTGTAGACCGACGATCAAAATGCCGGTAACGGGTGTCCTAAGCCGCTCAACACCAGAAATGCCTCGATTATTTTTTCGGATCGGGGTTAATAATCAAATTCTACTTCGTGTCCTTCGTGCTTTTCGTGGTGATATTTCTCTATCGCTATAACCTGCTTTCTCTCTGTGAGAACGTTCTTTATCGGATGTCTCCCTCTCTTCGGAGCAGACCCCCTCGGCTCCAAACGGTGGTGTGATTGCGAAAGGTAGCCGAGGGGGCCTTCCCCTCAGCGGGAGCCAATGGGCCTCTGCTTGTCTGTTTTCAACTACCAAACTAACCTTCTTTACTTTCTGAGAAGCTTTAGTAACGGATGTCTCCCTTTTCGGGGCAGACCTCCTCAGCTACTGACAGTGTGTGCGCTTTCTCCTCTTCACCACATTTTTGAAGGAGAACCCCCGGGTGCCTTGCCTGAAGCACGGTTTCCTGCCAATAGAGAAGGATTTATATGGAAAGAAAGGCAACCTGAGTGCAATCTCACACCAGCCGGATCCTTCTGGCCAATTTGATGCTTGCCAGTTTCCTTACCGGCACTGCAAGCAGGATTTTTGCCATCTCTCTTCCCACGGTTGCTGAGAATCTACAGACTGACATGGCCGGAATTTCCTGGGCGTTGATCTCTTTCCAACTGTCGACGATCAGCTTATCACTGGTCTTCGGAAGGATGGGCGATTTATACGGCCGGCAGGTCATTCTTTGCATGGGCCTGCTGGTCTTTACAGCGAGCTCTTTTCTTTGCGGTCTCTCCCAGGACATTTTGCAGCTTGTTTTTTTTCGTCTTCTTCAAGGGGTCGGTGCAGCCATGATCCAGGCCCAGGGCAGGGCCTTGGCCATGGAGGTGGTGCCTCAGGCCTCGGTAGGTAAGGCGCAGGGGTTCCTGACCACAGCTCACCATACCGGATTTCTTCTGGGCCCGAGCCTGGGGGGATTCATCATTGATTATGTTCACTGGAGGGGAATCTTTTTTTCCCTCGTCCCCATCGGCGCAGCTGGGGCCTTGCTCGCCCGGGTAAACAGGAAGGGATCATCGGTTTCAGTTGCGTCAACCGGGGCCGCCACGGGTTCCTCCATCGATTACGTTGGTGCCGGCCTGCTTGTGGTCACGGCACTGGCGCTTGTCGCAATACTTGACCGTAGGGTTGTGGAGATCGTGACCCCGGGGTTGTGGACCGTCCTCATCCTAGTCTTTGTCGGATTTTTCATAGGATTTCTTATTCGTGAGGGTACCGCCTCGAGCCCGATTATTAATCTCTCCCTTTTCAAGATCCGGATGTTTACCTTCAGCACGGGTTCTCTTCTGCTCGTGACTATCATCTTTTCCCTTACCCTTTTCCTGCTTCCATTTTACCTCCAGGAGATTCTCCACCTCTCTCCATCCTTTATGGGAATTCTATTTATGAGTGCGCCTGTCTTTGCCATGATACTCTCTCCGGTAGGCGGTACCATCTTCGACAGGGTAGGGTCAAGGCTGCCGGCAACAGCTGGAGTATTAGTGTTCGGTGTTGCCTGCATTTTGGGAACTGTCCTGAAAACCGACTCCCATTGGGTTCTGCCGACCCTGATTATTTCATTGGGAGGCCTAGGGAGCGCGCTTTTTTTTCCTTCCAATCACGCCGCGATGATCGGCTCGGTGCCGGCCGAGCACAGGGGGGTTGCCACTGGGTCCGTTTACATGGTGTTCGGTCTGGGAAATATTTTTGGTATTACCCTGGGCGGCTTTTTGATGACGGCGGCGTTTCGATTCCAGACCGGACTTTCCACGGCCGTTCCCAGCCCTGCGAATCCGACCGCATTCGCTGCTGCGCTCAACCACACCTTCCTCGTAGTCGTTGGGATCGCTGCTGTAGGCACGGTCCTGTCGCTTATGAGAGGAACCAGAGATAAAGGTTAGGTGGGGGCTCCCTTCCATACTCCCCAGATGAGGCCAAGCCACCCAAGGAGGAAGGCGACACCCCCGATCGGGGTGATGGCCCCAAGCCAGCGGACGCCGGTAAGGCTCAGTAGGTAGAGACTGCCCGAAAAAATGACTGTTCCGGCGAGGAAAAGCCATCCCGCTGCCGCGACCTCAACCCGAGGCCAGCGGGAGGACGCCCAGGCAACCGCTAACAGAGCGAGGGCGTGGTAAAAGTGGTAACGCACACCGACATCGAAGATGTTGACCATTTCTTGAGAGAGTCGGTTTTTTAACCCGTGGACGGCAAAGGCTCCTAAGGCCACGGCAATAAAAGCCGAGACCGAACCAATAAGAAAGAAAACGCGTTCCATAGGTGAGATCCTATAATACTTTATTTTCTTGGGGTCTAATCACGCAATTTGTATCGGTAGACACGGGATCGGCGATTGCTGCCGTCGAGTTCAGAAAATAAAATTCCTCGAAAGATCATCAAGTAGGTAAGAAAGAGACCGAGGACAGAGGTCATGAGAAAGATTTGAATGGCAATTGGGAGTCCACTGACCATTGGTCCCAAAACGCGCATTAGAGTATAACCCACAACAGTGATAACGAGGTTCGGTGTAAACCATTCGGGCCAGTTCTCAATGATGAAGGTGTAGCTGGCTGCCAGGAGTTCCAGACCCGATGCCTGACTTTGGTAGATCAGCTCGGGCACTGCGTTAAGGATGATATAGAGGGTAATCTGGATAAACAGAAGGATGAGCGGGCCTTCGGGTATCGAGTAAAGGACCTCCGAGGCCACTCTCATGGGAATCCAGAGAATAAAAGATATCATTACGATATCCCAGAGGTAGACGGTAAATCCTCTGAAGAAGTCGTTGAGGACGGCTTTTCTACCCTTCACAATGTTCTCGATCAGATTGAGTCCAGAACTTAGGCAGGCGTTACTGGTGAGAAGTAGCAGCAACCCGCCTATAATCCCGAAGCGGACCAAAACAACACCGACTACAGAAAGGATAATACCATAGGCCAGGGGCGCAAAGACCACGCCCCAATTCTCCCTAAAGAGCTCTACGGAGCGCGTTAGGGCGATTCGGTAGATCCACAGGGTTGCTTTGACGATTTCCATTTCTTACAGTTTATTTATTCAATGTAAACCCCGCCTCTTGAGGCGGGCACAAAGCCGATGGGGTTTCC
>JACZXR010000438.1 GCA_022571535.1 Deltaproteobacteria bacterium
TAACAGCCTCTTTCCCTTTTCGTCTCGTGTGGAGATGTTCTTCTGAAAGCAGGTCACGCCATCTTCCAGCACAGCCAACATGAGCATCTTTTCCGGGTCCAGATGATTCTCCCTGCGAATTGTTTCAAGATACTGAGCAGGAAGAAGTGTGTCTGGTTGTAAAAGAGAGTCCATCGTTTGTTCCATTCTTGGCCAGCCTCCTCGTTGATATGATTAACTGATTGTGCCGCAGTTTCCGTGCCAAAATCAGGAGGGCCGTGTTTTCAATGAGTTAGCACTTCGCCGCCATGTTAGGGGAATTTGTCTTTGCGGATTTGAGAAGTTGGTCTCAAAAAGTTTATCGTTTTGCGATTTATACCTTATCCCGCCAGTTCTAGAATGATCCTGCCCTCCCCTTTCCCTTTAGAATCGGCTTAATTTTCAAATAGTTGTTTCCCGAGCAGTTGGCATGATTCATGCAACTTGACCGTACTTAAAGTTAAAGGAACAAGCCATGAATGAAAATGCTGTAGAAATTCTCCTGGTGGAAGACAACCCTAATGACGTCGAATTGACCATTCACGCCTTTAAGAAAAACCACATCTCCAACCACCTCCACATCGTGCGCGATGGTGCCGAAGCGTTAGAGTTCATCTTTTGTACCGGCGCGTATGCGGAGCGCAGCATCAATAGCACGCCCAAAGTTATTCTGCTCGACCTGAAGCTGCCCAAAGTGGATGGGCTGGAAGTTCTGCGCCGGATCAAGGAGGACCCGCGGACCCAGGCGACCCCGGTAGTCGTGCTCACCTCGTCACGCGAGGAACGTGATGTTGTGGAGAGCTACCGACTGGGCGTCAACAGTTATATTGTCAAGCCGGTGGATTTCGGAAATTTCAACGAGGCCATCCATAAGATAGGGCTTTATTGGCTACTGCTGAACCAGCCCCCCTCAAATGTTGACGTGCCTTCCCTGAATTGCGGGGATTTACCTATCCAAAGCCCACTTTAAGCCAGAAAGTGGCGGTTGGCACCTCGCCCCTTGGTCGCCCGGAAAGAAAAAGTTTAGAGTCATGTCTTGACGGCCTGTTGCCGAAAGTCACTTTGGGTTACTGATTCCGATTTGATTTAGTCAATTCGCATCAATCCATCTTAGACTGCTAAGGCAGATTGCTTAAGGTTTCAAGTCAAGTTGGAACATCAGGCGTTTATGATTTGCTTTTTCATTAAGGCCTGTATTAGACCAGACAACGTAGCCTTGAAAGCAAATTCAGAGAATAGTGGAGAAAGCCTATCATGCAGATAAAACGCATTACTACTGAGCATGTTCTTGAGGCAGCGCCCGAGACCTGGTCTAACTGCAGGGTCGTCGGCAACCACGTCTTCATCTCGGGCATGACCGCCCACGACCAGCAGGGCAGGATCTCCGGCGCCGGCAGCTTCTACGAGCAGGCGCGGCACTGCTTTCAGAAGATCAAGCACCTAATCGAAGCCGCCGGCGGCAAAATGAACGACATCGTCAAGGTGAACATCTATGTGACTGACATCAAGCAGCGGGGAGAGGTCTGGAAGGCGCGTCGGGAGTTTTTCACCGGCGATTTCCCCTGTTCGACTCTCGTGGAAGTAAGTGCCCTGGGTCTCCCGGGCATGTTGGTGGAGGTCGAGGCTGAGGGGTTCATTGGCGCCGGTGCCGATTGACGCTGCTATTCACCATTAATAAATAACCGTTCATCAACGACGTAGAACTAACCAAACATATTTGAAATTTTCCGTTGAATTTGGGTTTAGGGAATCGGATAAACGATGACTCTCGCAAAGGACGCAAAGGACGCCAAGGAATAGGATCAAAATAGTTTTCTTTGCGGTTTTGGCTTCCCTTCGGCGGAGTTTATCCTGACAAAGGAAGGACTCAGGACAGGCTTGGCGCGAAAAACTTTGTTGAAGTCGTTCTGTTTAACTTTTTATCGGTAAGAATCTAATTGTGTGACGGGAAGGACAAGATGCCCGACGACGCCATGAAGGGGAACCCTGCCCCCTGCCTTTCCTTGGAGGGTCTTTCCAAGAGCTTTGGAGGACTGCGTGCCGTCAGCGAAGTCAACCTGGGAGTCTATCCAGGGGACCGCAAGGGGGTCATTGGCCCTAATGGCGCGGGGAAGACCACGCTGTTCAATCTGATCACCGGTGTCCTGCTGCCAACAAGTGGCCAGGTGCGCCTGTTTGGCGAAGACATCACCACCTGGCCGACACACAGGCGCACGCTGCTGGGTATGGCGAGGACCTTTCAGATCACTGCCCTGTTTCCTAAGCTCACGGTTCTCGAAAATGTGCTGCTGGCTGTCCAGGGGCTGCGGCAGATGAAATTTGTCATGTGGCGGTTGCTTTCCTCCTATCGTGATGTCTACGACAAGGCCCGTTACCTGTTGGAACGGGTGGGTTACTGGGATAGGCGGGATGTGAAAATCCGCCACCTGTCCCACGGCGAACGACGCCAGATCGAGATCGTGCTGGCCCTTGCGAGCGATCCAAAACTCTTGCTGCTGGATGAGCCTGTAGCCGGGCTCTCTACGGGAGAGTCCCATGAGATGGCTACATTCCTGCGCAGTCTTGATCCCGATCTGGCTATCCTAATGATCGAGCACGACATGGACGTAGCCTTTGCAGTGGTAGATACGATTGCCGTCCTGCACTACGGCGAGATCGTGGAAGAAGGTCCCACGAAGCAGATCCGTGCAAGTGCCAGGATACAGGAGATCTACCTGGGTGTGGGCTGATTGATGGCGATACTAGAGGTTCACGACATCCACACCTATTATGGAGACTCCTATGTGTTGCAGGGACTTTCCCTGGCACTCAGAGAGGGGCATATCCTGGGACTGCTGGGTCGGAACGGCGTGGGGAAGACTACCCTGGTGAATTCGCTCATCGGTTTTAACCATCCGCGGCGCGGCAAGATCATCTTCAAGGGCATCGACATCACCCACACCTCCTCGTTTGTCACGGTGCGTCTGGGCATGGGACTTGTTCCTCAGGGACGTCGAGTTTTTCCCACTCTCAGCGTGGAAGAGAACCTCAGAGTGGCCGAGAGAGGCAACGGCCGTCATGGCTGGAGTCTGGACCGGGTCTACAATCTGTTTCCGCAACTCGCGGGACGCCGGCGTCAGCGGGCCAAGACACTCTCTGGCG
>JACZXR010000439.1 GCA_022571535.1 Deltaproteobacteria bacterium
GGGGGCTTCCCGTGCACGTCTTTGTAGACTTCGTAGAGTGTAGGGACATTCCCTTTCACACTAGGCGCGCGAACGATCGTTCCATCTACCTTAAGGATCCCGCTGTGCCACATGGGATAGACCAGACCCCTTTTGTGCATGTCGACAAAGGCACCGCTTCCTATCAGATGCGCCGCACTGGCAGTAAAGAAGCTTACTTCGCCTCTCTCCATGGCACCACGAACAACCGCGGTTCCTTTATAGGCACAGACTGGTCGATAACCCTTGATGTCGATGAGTCTCAAGGCCAGTTGACCTCTTATGCACTACGATCCACCCTTGGAACGCCCTGCAACCACGATCTTGTCAGGGTCAACCTTTAAAAGGTCCTTGGCCTTTCTGGCATTGAGAAAATCCCGGACGAGATCCACTGTTACCCCTGCAATTGCCCAGACAACGGGCATTTTGGCCAAATTGTACTTGACACTTTCCTTCTTCAACAGGAGGGCCTGCATGCCGTGACTGCTGCCGAAGAGTCCGATGGTCAACCCATCGGGCTTGGCTATGTTGTAAACATAGGCGGCCTGGATCATGCCCCCTGCCCCTGGCATGTTCTGGACGATGATAGTGGGCTTGCCCGGCAGATACTTGCCCAGGTGGCGGGCCATCACGCGAGCCTCGAGGTCATGACCCCCACCCGGAGGATATCCGATCAATATGCGGATGGTTTTACCTGCAACCGATTCTGCTGCATCGGCCGAGGTTGGTGATGACACATGGACCCATGCCAGAATTGCCACACATCCAATAAATCCTAGTGCTACTTTGAGTCGCCTGCTGCTCATAGAGCGACCCTCCTTTTTTCGGCTCAGCCTATTATTGTGGGGTTACGGAATATACCCCTATTTCTTCTTCTTTTTCTTCTTGGCCTTTTCAAACACCAGAGGTGCCGTCCCCAGCGTATTGCCGTCCTCATCCACAACGGTAATCGTGTACGCCGTCCCGGCCTTCAGAAGCCCCCTTTTGAACTCCCGACCTCGAAGCTTCCAGGTACTGGCAAATGCCCCAAACTTGTTGGCAATCGGTCGCGGCTTCACTAAAAAGCTGATGTCCGAGAGCACTCCCCCCATCATCACTCGTATACCCAGCTCCTGCTTGGGCTTATACCCCGACCCGGCAATCAGTATCTTCCCCTTCTTAGGCTTCACCGGTGCCGGCGAGATGGTCACATTCGGTCCAGCCTCAGCAATGGCCACCTCCCCAATTGGCGACAAAAAGGACCCACCACCTAACAGGGTCATAAAAAAGACCGCCGCAATAGAAACGCCTAAAACAGCTCTGAATTTCTTTTTCATCTACGCACCTCCCTTTGAAAAGTTTTAAAACCTGAAATGCAGCGCATTATAGATATACGGTCCGTTCGCTGTCAAGTCATAGATACAGCAAATATTTAGCCGCCATAGAACTGGACTCTAGCCACCAATGCAACGCAGGATCAATTCTTAGGTCCAACCTATCATAGCCTCTAGCCAACGTGTGCCGGTATCTATCCAACCCAAAATTTTTTCTTGGGGCGCCGGGAAGACCCCGGGAGGCCATGGAATGTGCAAGACCTGGTGAAAAATCCCGATAAGAAAGATCAGCATGGCGCCGGTATAGATGAGCGAAACGCGAAGCTTCTCCCTGGCTTGGACAGATAGGTAAAGAAACACGAAGAGAGGCACGGCGATGATAAACCCGATAAGCCAGATGACGAGGAAAAATCCAATGAACCAGCCGAAGGTGTTGATGGCCCGACGTATCACGACCGAAACCGGGACGGACCGGTCCACAGGCAAATCCATGAGACCGCCGACATCATCGGGATTGTCCGCCTCTGTTGCCCGAAACAGATCCATTGCCAGCTGAGCTACACAGAGGAGCATTACCGGGATGCCTATGGTCCACGGGAACAGGCGAGCCTGGAATTGCCACTGCCGCGCCGTGAGGACTCCTCCGAAAAACAGCAGGAGAATAAACAGGGTGAAGAGCGCGCCTGGATTAACCCTCAACCTCATTCTGTAATCTCTCCCGCAACCTCTGTGCCTTTCTGAGCCGCACGAGCAGTGCGAAAGCCATAGTACAGGCTACCGATGATTAACAATCCTATGATCACTACGATAGGTCGTGTGGTCCAGGTGGCGCCATACCGGCTGATGGAGATAAACAGATAGTTCTCTATAATGCCGCTCAGGACCAATCCGAGAATCAGCGGTGGCCTCGGCCAACCGAAGCGCTTCATAAACCACCCCAGGAAGGAAAAAAACATGAGCGACAACAGGTCCCCATAGTGCCTGGTGGCTTGAAAGGAGGCCAGAACCACCATCACCACCACGATCGGTACCAACAGGTGAATTCTCACAAGGGCGATCTTCGCCAGCTGGTTGGTAAGGAGCAGGCAAAGCCCGGTGCCAAAGATGTTGGCAATAGCAATGCTCCATATCATGGTGTAGGTGATGTCCAGATGTTTTGTCAGCATATCAGTCCCGGGTGTGAGACCCTGGATCGTCATGGCTCCTAATAGGAGGGCCATGGATGCACTCCCCGGCACACCAAAGGCAATGGTGGGAATCAGGGCGCCGCCCTCCTTGGCGTTGTTGGCACTCTCAGGGGCAATAACTCCTCGCACGTCACCCTTACCAAAAGTCTCACTGGCACCTTTTTCAGTCTGGATAGCGTGACCGTAGGCAAACCAATCTACCACCGAAGCTCCCAGACCAGGCACAGCTCCAACCCATACCCCCACAGCCGAACAGCGCAGAACGAGAAACCAGTGGTGAAAAGCGTCTTTGATGCCAACAACGACGCCTTTTAAGTTCTCCCTTGGGACATCGGTAATGCTGGTCCCTTTTATCGTCAGGTCAACAATCTCGGGAATGGCAAAGATCCCCAGGGCTACCGGTACAAGGGGCACCCCATCCCAGAGATAAAGCTGACCGAAAACCCATCGAAGAACACCTGTCTGGGGATCCATACCTATCATACCCACTGCCAGACCCATCCCCCCGACAACGAGCCCCTTGATAGGCGCCCTACCACTCAAAACTGCCACCATGGAGATACCCAGCATCCCCATCATGAAAAACTCCGGAGAGCCGAACGCCAATACAATG
>JACZXR010000030.1 GCA_022571535.1 Deltaproteobacteria bacterium
GATGCCTCCCTCGTGGGCCAGTTCGAAAATTTCCTGGAGCAGCGCCGGAGAATAGAGAGTCCCACCTCCTCGGTTGGTGGGACTCTCCAAGCAGATTAGCGCTGTCCGCGCAGTGTGGAGGCTCTCGGACCGTATCGCCTGCCTTATATCCCGCGGGTCCAGGATCCCATAGGTTCCCCTCAGAGTACGGGTTAGTATCCCACCAATGATTGCTGGTCCCCCCACCTCTAGGCTGTATGTGTGACACTCCTCCTCAAGAATGACTTCCTCACCCCTGCCCACATGGGTCAAGAGGGCCACTAAATTGCCCATGGTCCCGGAGGGGACGAAGAGACCAGCCTCTTTCCCCAGGCGATGAGCGGCCAATGCCTCAAGACGGTTCACAGTGGGATCCTCCCCATAGACATCGTCTCCTACCGCTGCGTTTCGCATGGCTTCCCGCATCGCCTCGGTGGGGGTTGTTACGGTATCGCTTCTCAGGTCAACTAACCGCTCTTCCTGAATCATTCGCATTCTCACAGATGAAGCGCCGCGCCGTAGCGCGGTCACTTCCACTTGAACAGATGGGTTTTACCACGACCCCCTTAGGACCTTTCCCGTGGGCGAAACTCGGATCGGGGATCATGGATCCCCTATTGGAGCTTGGACTCAAGTTCCTCGATGGCCTGGAGCACCATAGAATCGTCAGGATTGAATTCTAAGGCCCCACGAAACTCTTCCAAGGCCCTGTTGATCATACCCTTGGCAGCAAATATCCGACCTAAATTCAAATAAGGAAAGTGACGAGGTTCATAGCGTTTGGCCATCTTGGCCTTCTCCAGCCAGGGAACAGCTTCATCCAGTTTCTCTTGCTCTATCAGATAAACGCCGATGTCATTGTACGGGTTGCCAAAATCCGGATCGATTGCAATTGCGGTGTTGCACTCAGCAATGGCCTCCTCTACCTTCCCCTGAAAGCTGTATGTCCAGCCCAGATAGGTATGCGCATCGGCTGTGGGACAGACCGTAATCGACTCCCTATAGAGTCGAATGGCATCATTCAACTCTCCGGCCATTTGATAGCGCATAGCCTCATTCACAAGCTCCAGGGCCCTTTCGTGTTCTTTCCGGGTCGCCATAATTAATAATCAGTTTCCATCAACACCAATACTTGTCCAATCAAGTTATATCGACCACGGGGTTTGAACCCCGTGGTCGACCAAAGAGAAGAGCTACCGCTTCTCCCCTTTGGAAACCCCATCGGCTGCGTGCCCGCGGCAAGCCGCGGGGTTACCCAATAATATATTGACTTTCCACTTTTCCCTTTTTACTTTAATTCATATTCCCCAGGCGCCGCTCAGATGGAGGTTAGCTCCATTCACATATCGCGCCTCCTCTGAGAGAAGAAACCGAACCGCAGAAACCACATCCCCAAGCGTGCCTGCATATCCTGCGGGGATCCTCTTTACCATCGCGGCGAGTTCCTCCTTGGGCGCGCTTCCCGAATCGATAAAACCCGGGGAGATTGCATTGACCGTAACGCCATGGGGGGCCATCACTCGGGCCAGGGAGCGAACGAGGACAAGCAACCCCACCTTGGAGATATAGTGTGCCGTCAACTGAGGTTGGGCCACGAGCTGGTCCGCATTGGCCATACTGAAGCATACAATCCGTCCCCACTTGCGCTCGATCATGCCCGGTGCAATTGCCCTGCTGAGGTAGAAAACCGGATGCAGATTATTATCGAACATCGAGTGCCATCCCTCCACGGTCTCCTGGAGAAGGCCAACTCGATGATAGGGACCGGCACAGTTGATTAAGGCATCGATCCTACCCCACTTGTGTTCCACCTGTTGTACCAGTGTCTCAGCGGCCTTAGGGTCGGATACGTCACACTGATTTGCCCACCCTTGAGAGCCCTTTTTCTTGACTGCCTCAACAACCTCGGATCCCTCTTTTGAGCTGGTACGATAGCAAATTGCCACCGACCATCCCCGCTCGGCCAGGTCCAGGGCGACCGCACGCCCAATACCACGGGCCCCTCCAGTGATCAAGGCAACCTTCTCACTCATGTCTCTCCCTCTATAAATGATCGGAATTTTTCGTACAAGTCTTTAAGCTTGCCCTTATAGTGCTCCACATTCTCGTCTGGATGCCTTTGGTCCCACTGAGAGGCCGGCTTGCAGTTCTCATTGATCTTTAGTTTCGCTCCCTGGCCAGTGACATAGTAGGAGATCTGATCACCGGGTTGGTAGGGACGTTCAGATCTCAAGGCAGTCTCATAACCGGCTGAAGGGTTGCGCCTTTTAGCCTTCACTTTCATCTGATAAGTCTCCAGGGAATCCTGCAAGGTCTCTGTCTTCATCAGGAGAGAGATATCCATCCGATGTTGATCAATATCCTCCAGATACCGTTGGTAAAGAGCGGGGACCTTATCCCTCTCGCCCCGCAGGAGCAACAGGAGCATCTCTTCCATCCACTGACGCTGGAAGAGCTCTAGCCCGCGCGAGCGAAGCCCGGAGCCCTTGAGTATGAGCCTTCCCTTATCATCCAGGAGCGCATAGTTCTTCATCTTGTAGCTGAACATGGCCGGATAGCGCCCATCGAGTTCCAGCTCGATCCCGGGAGGAAGGAAAGCGTCAAGATCCTGAATCAATCTTTCTTCATCCTCTTCAGTCCTGATCTCTTCTGGCGGGACAAAGTAAATTCCGTCAGTATCTATCTCTATAATCGTTGCGCCTCTCTGCTTCAACCAGGCCACTGCGGACTGGATCAACTCCCTCCCTTTGGCCGTCACCTGGTTCGCCGCCTCGAAATCATTGAAATGGCCCATCCCAAATCCCAGATAACCATAAAAGGAGTTGATCAAAATTTTAAATGTAAATTGAAGAGCGGAAAAATGGATTTTGTCCTCTCTCGTCTTGGCCTCTAGCGCCATCTGTTTAGACTTAACCCGGAAGTCGCGCAGGTCCCGGAGCAGACTGGGGAAGATCCCGAGCTTATCTTTCTTGGGAAAATAATCATAAACGAGCATGATGGAAGGATACAGTGACGTGACGTCGCAGTGGAGCACGTGACTGGCCGCTCCCTGAAACTCCATTGCAGTATATCCCCCCACCACCACCCTTGCCTCCTCAGGTCTGGGGAAGGACTCACGCCGATAGAGGTATTCCCTCAGGAACAAGGCATCGATCTTAGTGGCGTTACCCCTGAGGGCAACATTCTGATAGCTGAATGGAAAGATTTGGGATTCAACAAAGTAGCTCGGGGAGAAGATCTCCGACAAGGCTCGGGTTTCCCTTACATCGTCGAGCGCATAGCGAAATAGAGTGTCTGCGTCATGATCAAAATACCAACTGACCTTATCGCCCGGGATATAAACTCGGTCAGAGCCGGCGACTCCAAAATGGCGTGCAATCTCCTTGAGACCATATCCCTTTAGCTCTCGTGTGGCAACGTCATAGCGCTGAGCAAGGATCCAGGTATCGATGATATGCCGCCCAAAGATCTCATACTTACGATAGGTGATAGACCTCTCTGCGATCTGCATCCGTGAAGGACGACCGCTGAGGGGACTCTCATCTCTCCCGAGCTTCAATGTGACTCCACATTTCCTAGCTCGAGCCTCTATGTATTCCAGGTCGAACCGAAAGATGTTATGCCCTTCAATCACATCGGGATCTCGGTCCTGAATCTCTCGGACCATTTCATACAGCATCTCCGCCTCACCGTATTCCTTACCGGATATCAATCTCTCCCATCCCGTGGAATCGGAAAGCGCAATGGCAGTAATCCGATCGGACTCTCGCCCCGCATTGGGAAACTCGAATCCCGACTGGCAGTATGTTTCGATATCGAGCTGCAGCCGCCTGAGCTCACCAAAGGTCATGCCAAGAAAATGTGTCTTGCCAGAAAGAAGAAGATATTGCTGGACAGGGTCGCTGATGTACAGATAGGGGGCATCAGGGGCAGAGGAACCCTTTCCACTTATTTTCTGAAGATAGGACCTGGCCGCTTCCAGTCTCTTCAGATCTGGGAAAGAGATGAGGTGGCTGAATGGGGCATCCCCTCTCAGAGGCTCTACACTATACTCTCCCTTCCATCCTTTGATCCATCCCTCACCACCAAGGAGGAGGAACGGGCGAAAGGCTAGCGCTTCTGAATGGGTTACACTTTCTTGCCGGCGAAAAACTTTGATCCGATCTTGTCCCTCGACCTCAAAAGAGACCAATCCCGGGGTCAGATCATGGCCAAATAGGACATTGTTACGTTGAAACGAAAGATCCATATTCGAGTCTTTATCCATAACCTAGGAAAACCAGCCGGGTTGAGCCCCACAGGATCTAAAGGAGCATCCGAATCAGAAGCCATTGTTGGCCACCAGATCTGGGTCGCCTTTGGCGCTGATGAGTCGGTCGCTCATGTGCTTGGGAAGCATCTCTCTTCTCTCCCCGTCCAATGACTCCCTCAGGCATCGGTTCTCTACCCTGAGAGCCTCGAATCCTTAAGGATGAGATCTGCCTTCCCCACTGTAAACGGCCCAAACAATATATCAAACTCGAAATTGAAGGTATAGGCGAAATGTGACGCGGGTTAGGTCGACGATCCGTGGCATTGGCAAATGGGTCCTTGCCTGGCCCGAATTCGCCTGAAGCCTGAGTTCCGCCTCTTCCTGGAATCCTCATCTAGACCACCCTTGTACATGCGTTCCCAAAGAGCACCAGCAATCCCTGGTGCAAGCGGTACGAATTATGGTAAAAAGAGAAATAATGAGCACGGATCCCGTCCAATACGAGAATCGGCCATCCATGAAGCGCCCGGTATTAATCCTGGCCTTCTCTGGCTGGGGCGATGCAGGGTCGTCAGCAAGCACGGCCCTTCGTTACCTCACAGAACAGCTTTTCGCTTCAAAATTTGCCAGCATCGACCCTGAGGAGTTCTATGATTTTTCCGTCCAGCGTCCTCATGTCCGTCTCATCAACGGAACGCAACGGGAAATCCAATGGCCATCTTACGAGTTCTTCTATGGATCCGGAATAGGGATGGGACGAGACTTCATTTTTGGAACAGGATCGGAGCCCCACCTGCGCTGGAAGGCCTTCTACGAAGTCATCCTCCGTTTGGCCCGCGAGTGGAATGTGGAGATGATTATAACACTGGGGGCCTATCTCGATGAGGTCCTCTATACACGGCCCGTCCCTTTGACAGGCTTCTCGACCGAAAAAAAACTCATGCAAGACCTCGATCTTATTCCGTCCCGGTATCAGGGACCGACAGGTATCATTGGGGTCCTGGGCGATGCCTGCCGAAGGAATGGCGTGCCCCATACGAGCCTGTGGGCCTCCATACCCCATTATCTTGCACCGACACCGAACCCTAGGGGCGCACTGGCCCTGGTGCTTCGACTTTCCCAATGGCTTGGCCTTCGTATCGATACCGGTCCCTTGGAACGAGCTGCCGCCGAATTTCAAAGCAAAGTCAACGAGCTGATCAGCAGCGATCCTAACCTTTCTGCTTTCATTCGCGAACTCAAAAAGCGCGAGTTCGAGCAGTGAAGCTCTCTGTGTTAATGCCCGTTTACAACGAGGCAGACACCGTCTGGGAGGCTGTCCGCCGTGTGCGGAGTATGGATGTTGTGAAAGAAGTTATCGTTATCGACGATGGCTCCACGGACGGAAGTAGAGAAATCCTAAACCGCATCGAGGCAGAATCCAGAAAAGACAATGATTCTCGAAATGAGCTTAAGGTAATATACCAACCCGTAAACCGAGGAAAAGGGGCTGCCATAAGGTCTGGCGTTCCCCTCGTCACCGGAGATATCATCATTATCCAGGATGCCGATCTGGAGTACGATCCTCAGGATTTCGAGAATTTACTGAACCCTATCCTTTCCGGGAAGGCAGACGTGGTTTACGGAACACGATTTTACGGCGGCGGACCCCACCGGGTCCTTTTTTTTTGGCACTACCTGGGAAACCAGATCCTCACCCTTTTTTCTAACCTCCTAACAAACCTCAACCTCTCTGACATGGAAGTAGGGTACAAGGCCTTCCGGTCGGAGGTTCTTAAAAGCATCCAGATCAAATCCAATCGCTTCGGTTTTGAGCCCGAAATTACAGTCAAGGTAGCCAAGGGGGGATTCCGGGTTTACGAGGTGCCTATCTCCTACTATGGGAGAACTTACAAGGAAGGAAAAAAAATCACCTGGAAGGACGGCATCGCCGCCTTTTATTATCTTCTCCGATACCGCCTTAAAGACTGACCAAACATATTTGAAATTTTCCGTTGAATTTGGGTTTAGGGAATCGGATAAACGATGACTCGCCCTGTGGAATAGCGCTTCGGGCGAACAACTCGATCTTGGTCGAGTCGGTATTCCACGGGGCGAGGCGCAAAGGACGCCAAGTGTTAAAGTCGTTCTGTTGAACATTTTATCGGTAAAATCTAGTATCGAGGTTAAGAACAAAGGGAGGAAGACGTCGTATGGTCGATCAGGACTGGGATATCATTCTAATCGGTTCAGGTCAGAACAACTTTGCCCTTGGGACCTACATGGGGCTCGCCGGCCTGAAGACGGTAATCTGTGAGAGTCGCCTCGAGAACGGAGGACGGCTCTTCAGTGAGGAAATTACCATTCCTGGTTACTGGCACAATATGCTCGCCTACTTTCAGGACAAGCGGGATATCTCCCCGGTTTGGCAAGAGCTGGACTGGGATGAAGGCCACCACGCCGAGTTCGTCTCTCCGCCTGTAATCAGCTCGCTGTTGTTATCGGACGACCAGTCTGTTTCCCACCATCAGTCCGTCGATTCAACGGTACAATCAATCGCAAAATTTTCCCTTAAGGACGCGAAGAGCTGGCGTGAGGCTCACAACAAGTACAATAACCTTATCCGTAATTATCTGATCCCTTATTACTACCAGCCCCCTGCCACAAATGGACCTCTCACGAAGATACTAGAATCCGACCCGGCAGCAACGGATTTCAAACGCCTATCGGTCATGACACCGAAGCGGATAGTTAACGAGCTGTTTGAGAACGAAGCCGTCAGGACCTTGGTCTTATCCCAAATGGCCATCCCCCGTGGCGTTGGAATCGACTACGAGGGCGCAGGTGTAGAGGTTCTGACTATGATAGCCGGTGACGAGAGACCCGAGCTTGCCCGCGGCGGCTCACATTCCATAGCCCAGGTGCTCCAGAGGGCCTACGTGCGAAATGGCGGGCAGATACGCGCCATGCACCACGTGGAAAAGATCCTGGTAAAAAATGGGCGTGCAGTGGGCGTGAGGCTTCGCGATGGACGAGAATGGAATGCCAGCCTTGGCGTGGTCTCAAACACGGACCCTTATTCCACCTTCATCGACATGATCGATGAGGATAAGCTACCCAAGGAATTCGTCGAAAAGGTCAGAGGCATTAAACCAGACGAATTTTCTTACTTCCAGGTTCACCTGGCTCTGAAGGCCCCGGTGCGATACGCCCTTCACGAGGCGAACGATCATGCTGTCCACCAGGCAATGAACGTGAACATTGGGCCGCAGAGGCCCTCCGACCTCGAGGAGATGTGGGAGGAGATTCGTGCAGGCGAGTTCCCCAGTCACGCCTGCTTTCACATCTCTTGTCCCACTCAGTTCGACCACCTCCAGGCCCCGAGCGGAAAACATACCGCTAGCCTTTTCATGCCTGTCCCCTTCGCATTGAATGGCAAAAAGCCGGAGGAATGGGTGAAGTTAAAGAACGGCTTTATGGAGAAGGTTCTTAAAGAGTGGCGTAAATACGCGACCAACCTAACCGAAGAGAACATCCTGATGAAGGTCGCACTTGATCCATTCCACCTTGCAGGGCGGTGGCAGAATATGCGCCAGGGTTCGGTCTGGGTGGCGCGCAAGATCTCGTCCCAGATGGGGGAAAAGAGGCCGATCCCAGAGCTTGCCCAATATCGGACGCCCATCGAGGGGCTCTATCAAGTGGGAGTCGCCACACATCCGGCCGATGCAGTGATCGCGGGCTCGGGTCGGAACGCCTGGCAGATCATCAAGGAAGACATGAAGCTTGAAATCAGACGGCCCGTAGCGAGAATTCGATAGGGAGTACACCCATGGGGAAAATCCTCGACTACGACGGTGTAGTCATCGGCGCCGGCCACAACGGGATGATCTGTGCCGGGTATCTCGGCAAGTCGGGACAGAAAATCCTCGTTGTTGAAAAGAACATGGAAGTCGGTGGCGGCCTGGACTCTCATGAAGACCGGAACTATCCGGGCTTTTGGCACAACATTCACTCTGTATTCCACCGCGGACTGGTCATGCTCCAATGGTTCAAGGACCTCGAATTAGAGAAGATGGGCATCCACTACTACAAGCCGGACCCCGGAGTGGTTCATCATTTCTTGGATAAAACCTACCTCGGCTGGTTTGCCGATATAGAGCGCACCGTAGCTACCATCCGGCAGTTCTCGAAGAAAGACGCCACCACGTTCAAGGAGATCTGGACGCGCTGGCAACCTGTTGTCAAAAACATCGTATTCCCCGAGACTTATTCAATACCGCTGCCGATGGCTGAAAAACGACCGCTGCTCGAGCGGCTCCCCGAGGGACGGGAATACCTGAAATATTTTGACACAACGCCCGAGCAGTTCATCCTCGAGCACTTTGAGCACCCTCGAGTTCAGGCCTTCATCGGTTTTCTGGGCGTGATGCGGGGCTACGAACTCGATGGGCCAAAAACGGGCTACTTGATTCCTGCCATGATTGCCTGGGGAGTGAACCCTCAGCTCTGCCGCGGCACCTCGCACGCGCTGGGCGACAATCTGGCTCACATGCTGTCACACAACGGCGTCGATTACATCGAGGCGGTAGGGGTGGAACGGATTCTGGTTCAAAATGGCCGCACGACCGGTGTCGTGCTGGAAGACGGGACTGTTGTCAGGACACGAAATTTTGTCGCATCAAACGTAAACCCGGTAGAGACCTTCATCAAGCTCGTCGGCCGTGAGAATCTGGCCCCAGAGTTCGCCGAGATGGCGTCCAACTTCCGATTCTCGAAAACAACGCCGATCTTTGCCACAAATCTTGCCCTCAACGAAAGACCGAAATATATCACAGAAGAGGAACACCCCGAGGTTATCGGGTCATTCATGCACATCGTCGGTCTGGAAACCTACAAAGACCTTCAGAATCTGTTCGAAGACTGCCGTAGCGGCAGCCTCCCGCGAAAACCCTTCATGAATGGGGCCACCCCCTCTTTCCACGATCCAACACAGGCGCCTCCAGGCAAGGCAACGGCGTTCATGTGGCAACTGGCACCTTACAACTTGAGGGGTAATCCCTTGAACTGGGACAAGGCGCGAGACGAGTGGTTTGAGAAACAGCTCGCCGTATGGCGCAGATACGCGCCGAACCTGACCGAAGAGAACATCCTCTCGAGAGATGCGCTTACGCCTCTCGACATCGAACGCCATGACAAGAATATGGTCAACGGAGACTGGATGATCGGCGAATACAGCGGCGACCAGGCCTTGGAAAACCGGCCGTTTCCCGGCTGGTCAAACCACAGGACTCCTATAGAAGGTCTATATCTCTGTGGGTCCTCCTGTCATCCTGGCGGCAACATCACCGGAGCGCCCGGTTATAATGCCTCCAAGACGATCGCCGAGGACCTGGGAATCGATCTATGGTGGAAACCTCTTGATTTCAAAGAGCACCTGACTAGGCTCAGATGAGAAACAACAGATGAGACTCGAAGGCAGGGTGGCAATCGTAACGGGCGGGTCCCGCAATATCGGCGCCGTATATTCGAAGCGCCTTGCGGCTGAGGGAGCTCGCGTTGCCATCGCGGACGTCTTGGACGGCAGCGAGGTCGTCAAAGAAATCGAGACGGCGAAGGGTCAAGCCATTGCCCTGAAAGTAGATGTCTCTAAGGAAGAGGACACGATTCGAATGGCAGAGGAAACGGTCAAGAGGTTCGGCCGCATTGATATCCTCGTTAATAATGCAGCGATCTTCCTGAGCATCAAGCGCCGTCCTTTCTACGATCTCTCTGCTGAAGAATGGGATCAGTTAAGCTCGGTCAACATCAAGGGGCCTTTCCTCTGCGCCAAATCGGTCTTTCCCCAGATGAAAAAACAGAATAGCGGGAAAATCATCAACATCTCCTCAACCACCGCTCTGGCGGGGACCCCTCTGTTCCTGCACTACGTGACCTCCAAGGCGGCGCTGATAGGCATGACCAGGGCCATGGCTAGGGAGGTAGGAAAGTTCGGGATCTGCGTCAACGCGATCGCCCCTGGCCTTGTGGAGCACGAGGGTCAGACTGTGCCCAAAGAGTTCACCGAATTCCAACTCAAGGCCAGGTCCTTTAAGAGATTGCAGACCCCGGATGATCTGGTCGGGACGCTGGTCTATCTCTCCTCCTCCGACAGCGACTTCGTGACAGGCCAGACCCTTGTCGTTGACGGCGGGAGCATCTTTTACTGAGCCTGGGATGCCCAAAAGCCTAAGAACTTTTCTTGATGACATGCGACGGGAGGCCCCCCATGAGGTGGTGCATGTCAGCGGGAGTCTCAACCCTTCCAAACATGACGTCACGGCCATCATCCATCATCTAGCAGCACTCAAAAAATTCCCCATCCTGGTCTTTGACCATCCACTCAATCTCCATGGCCAGGTAAGCGACATAAAGTTAGTCATGAACTGCGAGGTCTCGATGAGAAAGATCCAGGTTGCCTTGGGAGTATCCACGCAGATGGATCGTATGGAATTGGCCCTAGAATGCTTGAGGCGGGAAGAACAGAGGATTGAGCCCATCGTTGTGAAAAAGAGTGAGGCCCCGGTCAAAGAGGTGATTTACACGGGGTCGGAGGTTGACGTTTTCAAGCTTCCCATCATGCGTCACCACGCAATGGACGGCGGTCCTTACATTGACATGTCCAGTGTCGGTAAGGACCGTGAAACCGGCATTTACAACGTCTCCTTCCATCGCATGGAGATCAAGGACCGTAACCACACTGCATTCCTCCTATCCCTGCAGCACCTGTGGAAGATCTTTAGAGAGTATGAGGAAAAAGGCGAGGAATGCCCGATCGCTGCGGTCACAGGCCACCACCCCGCCTACCAACTGGGTGCCTGTTACAAGGGCCCGCTGGAGGTCAGCGAGTATGACATCATTGGGGGTTATCTCCAGGAACCTCTGCGTCTTACCCCATCGGAGACTTTTGGGGAGAAACTGCTGGTCCCGGCCGATGCGGAGATCGTGATCGAGGGGATCATCGAGCCCGATGCGCATGAGGATGAAGGTCCTTTTGGGGAGTACACTGGCTACGCGTCCGGGCGGTCTACGCGCAACCTCCTTCACGTGACAGCCGTGACTCATCGGCAGGACATGATCTATCAGGACATCGTGCCGGGCGCGTCGGCCGAGCATCTTAACCTGAGCAAGACGCCGCGCGCTGGCAACACGATCGAAATGGTGAAGAAGAAATTTCCGAACGTAGTGGACATGAACTACCCCTCCTCGGGCACCCACTACCACTGCT
>JACZXR010000440.1 GCA_022571535.1 Deltaproteobacteria bacterium
GCTGAAAAACTCCCCGTTTACCCTTCGCCAAGCTCAGGGCGAACGGGGGAGGCGTTGAAAACATTGCAAATTTTTCGTTCATGTGAGCTCGTCGAAGCATGAAAAATCGTTTTTCCGCACCCTGCTAAGCGCGAGCACTTCCTGCGCGCCGGCAATGCGTATCTAGTTGCACGCTCAATGTGGCCCGACCAGCGCACTGCATATGCGGCCTTTCTGGTCGTGGCTTGCGAAGCCTTAAAGCCAATCGGTAAGCGATATGACAAAGTGAACGTCTACGACGTTGTGACGAGTCTGTTGAGCCTAAGTGAGGCTGAGCGATTGCGGAAGCATTCTGCCCCTCCACAACAAGTTCGCAGCAAGCACCTCCATCGGGGCGAACTCGCGGCCGGTGAACTCCTCCCAATCCTGATTCATGATTACTTTGCCGACCCATCATTCGACGAGATGCTTGGAGATCTGACGCGGGTGTGTCGCGTGTGCCTTATCGAATGGTTGCGTTGCGGCGGGAAATACACGCTGGTCCGGATGCCCCGCCCGAAACCTGGTCCCGTCACCAGCAGCGCTCGCCGCGCAGTTGGCGGAGGTGCGAAGACGTCGGATCTAACCCCGCGCTCAACACGGACGCCCCACAAGCGTCGCGCCGGTTAGCGCGACCGTTAAACAGAATAACTGTTCTGTCCAATTCGAGTTAGTATAGCTTGGCAGTACCCCCCTCCAAAACACCTTTTTTGCTCAGGAGCCCTTACAGGAACCGTGGTTTAACGGGCTATCCCGCCTGGGGAAGGGTAGGACACTAGGGCAAGAGGTTAAGGTGCTGGAATGGCTGTTTTACGGGGGCTCAGGGTTGCCTAAAGCCATGTACAGGGCAAATCCATTTTGGTAGGATGCCGTTATGGTGACGTCTTTCTTACTATTGTGTGCCACCCCAAAACTGACGGCCCGGAAGGCCCCACGACCTGAAGCAAAAAAAAGGGAGGCCTACCTATGGCAGACCAAAGGACAATGATAGAAAACTACCTTACCGAGATGAGCCTATCTGCCGAGGGCTGGCGCGTTGTCGTGCCGGCCTACGGTGATATCAAAGATAACGTCTGGCTGCAGAAGGACGCCCCGCGAGCGGCAGACGTAAAGAACGCTAGACTCTATCTCCCACGAAGAGACCTCGAAGACTTCCCACCAGACCAAATCAAAAAGAGAATCCTTGAGGCTCTCCGCAAAGACCTATGACCAAACGACCCCACCTCACAGACCAAGTCCCAAACCTCATCCAGCAACCATGATCTCAATTATCCTCTCTTCAGCTTCTTGAGCATTGCCCTAGTGTAATCAGCGGGTCAGATTTCCTTACCCCCTAAACCGAGAAGAGAGGGGGCCTGAGTAGACCCCCGCTCCCTGGCGAGCCTTACTCTTAGCGCCCTCGCTAGGATGACTCTCTTCGGCTGCCTGCGAGAGACTTCCTGCTCCCGTTCGTCCTCAAGGACTCCCTCGGAAACATCCCGCTCATTGTGTAGGACTCAATTAAAGCGTCGATTAATTGAGTCCTGGGGTCAAAAACTGAGCAAACCCAAGCCCAGAGCGGTTCCAAACCCAAAGAGAATTGACCAAATCATGAATCTGGCTAGGACTCAATTAAAGCGTCGATTAATTGCGTCTTGCGAGGAAATCGGCCTGTAAGAGCCTGCCAAGACTCCGCTTTCTATCCTATTGACATGCCTCTAGGAACTTACTAGAAGGGCAAGTTAAGAAGTCAGTAAAAGCCTAACGGAACCGCAACTTATGTTTTTCGAAAACAAGTAAGCACCAAAAAATTCCACTGATAGCCGGAATGAAAATGGCCAAAATTGTGATACGAGACATGTCATAATATATGTATTCGTAATAAAATATTATCGAAATGCCAGTCAACGATGCGAAAAGTATCAACATCATCAAATTCGCCGCCCAAAAAGCCCATAATGACAGTCGGAGTAAGCCAATAGCGATTACAACAAATACTACCGCGAAAACAAGGCCAAAGTATGTTGGAAATTCGTACCAGTATCGGAATAGCAACACTGCTAAGATAACCAAGAAGAGGCACACGGAGAGGACATCGACGAGGAAGGATAACGGCTCCTCTTTTGAGATCCACAGTGTCGGACCCCCTAGCGCTATCACTACTCCCATGCCTAGTAAAGTATAACCTATTATCTCCATAAATTATTTCTTATAAAACCTAAAGGTATCGGGGTTGAACGGCTTGTGAAGCTGGTCCGCATAATAATGCGGTATTTCAGTTTATCACAGGAGGCGACCTTTAACATTGGCGACGGTACCATAATAGTTTTCATTAAGATGTCCGGACTAGGACAAACATTGCACTTTTTGTCACAAATCCAGCCAGCCTATGACACCTTTATATCTTCCCTTGCCCGGGACACCCGGAGTGACGGCCAGGGGGGGAGAAGATTACCAGTCAGAATCAAATAAGTTTGACTAGAAGTTTGAGAAGCAGCGGTCCCACTTCATCCAAAAGGTATATGAAACAGATCCCCTGATTTGTCTCAAGTGGGCATTGGCTCTACCCCTGCGGCAGCCAACACCAGGCCGCCGTTTTTTTATCCAACACCCGTAGAACGCAATTCAATAGCTCTTTAATTGAGTCCTGGGGGTCTAATACCGAGCAAACCCAGGCCCAGAGCGGGTTCCAGCCCATTG
Source organism: Deltaproteobacteria bacterium (assembly GCA_022571535.1). GTDB lineage: Bacteria > Desulfobacterota > Binatia > UBA9968 > CAXXLF01 > JACZXR01. Next base: position 2,698 of record JACZXR010000440.1, read on the forward strand.
AGAATTGACTCATTTTCGCCTCTGAGGAAGTGCCGCTTAAATGACATCTCATTAATTGAGTCCTGGCCAACTTACGGGGCAGTAATCCTATGACGGTGCAGGTTCCCTTACCTCCTCCCCCTCAAGGCCACTTTGGCTGATTTGGCAGTAAAAAAACTAAAATCCTACCTTGACACCCCCAAGGATGAGAAGGAAAATCCCCTCACCTATGCTCAAATACCTCTACCGTGACTGTCCGAAGTGTGGGGATTACTATGAAGCCACTACCCAATGCTCACCAGCGATACAAAGCTCGACATATCCGGCTCGGGCTTTGCGTTCAGTGCAGTCGTAGAGCGGCAAAGGGCTTATTGCGCTGTCGGGTGTGCCAGGAAATGGCACGAAAGCGGCGCATGGAGCGTCACCCCCTTTTCTGC
>JACZXR010000031.1 GCA_022571535.1 Deltaproteobacteria bacterium
TCTCCGCAAATGCCCCTTACGTTGCCATTAGGGTGTGCAGCCAAATGATCCCTATGGCTGTGCTTGGCGTATGTTCCAAGCATTTCAGCCCTCCACTTTTTTCGGATCGGGGTTAGTGGATTCACGCTCATCCACAAACCGAAGAATCTTCCGCCCCTTTCTCAAGGTGCCTCTTGCGTGGAAGACAAACTCTATATCCGCAAGTTTCTGCTTGTAGGCGTTCCACGCAAGATTGTGATTGCTTTCAATTGCAGCGAGAACGTGGTTCCGGATCTCTTCCTCTCCTGGAGCACCGTTCTCAAGCTCTAAACGGAATTGAAAAGTCTGCTTTCCATTTTTCTCATACAGGGCCACCTGCCAGTCCTCCACAAGCCCTGGTATCGAGCCTAGGATCCTCTCGAAAAAATCAGGATGCACATTACCCCAAACTGAAGCAGCGATCTCGTCCATCCGCCCCCGGAGCGGAGAAAGGCGCCTCAAAGGGATACCACACGGACACCCCTCCGGGATGAAGCGCGCGATGTCTCTGGTCCTATACCGGATGAGAGGCATAACCTCCCTGTTCACCGTCGTGATAACAACCTCGCCGTAACCTTCAGGATCCGGGTCCAAGATCTCCACAAAGAAATCCACTTCGTTCAGATGGTATCCGTCTCGCCTCAGACACTCGAAACCGAGAACCGTAGCCGTCTCCGTAGACGCATAGGTCATACATAGAGGGGCCTCCCAGAAACCCTCTATCCACGCCCGGGTCCGGGCTGTAATGCCACCACCACCCCCACCTATAAGGAGCTTTAGCGGATAAGGGCGCCCCTCAGCCTCAGCCACCTCGGTGAAGCGGGCAAGCCAAGGGGTGCCACTCATGATCACATTGAAACCGTAGGACGGTAACCTCCGGTAGATCTCCACAGGGTCTACTCGCCCAACGCACATCCCAAACACCTTCCAGTAAGGCAGACTTCTTTGGACAAGCAAGCCGTCCAGACAAAAGCCATAATCAAACGTGGAAAGAATCCGATCCTCGTCCGAGATGTTGTAGGCGGCCTTGAGTAAGAGGCCCTGTCTGGCATTGTAATCCAGCTCTCGCTGGCTCATGAATATCCTAGCGGCATGACCCGTTGTCCCCGAGCTTTCAATGGTCACTTCAGGCTTACCGCATAGAAGGGTCTCAGGCGCCTTACGCAGTTCCTCGGAGGTAAGGTAAAAACTTCCAAGATCCTCCGGACTTCTTACTCTATCTATATCAATGCCATGCTCTGAAAACTTCTTTCGGTAAAAAGAGGAACGTGATGCTGCCAAACGCAAAGTTCGCTTGAAGGTGGATCGCCGGATTCCAGCCAATATTCCGGGTGGAATCATGCGGAGATACTTGAGGACAGCCTGGGGCCGTGAGGCGCCAAGCCTGAACGGCAACTCTGCTATTATTCGATTTATACCCAATCTCGTCCTTTTGGTTCGTTTCGTATATCAAGTTATATCGACCACGGGGTTTGACCCCCGTGGTCAACCAAAGGGAAGAGCTACCGCTTCTCCCCTTTGGAAACCCCATCGGTTTTGTGCCCGCGGCAAGCCGCGGGGTTACCCATAATTAACCCCGATCCTAAATTATGATTACAGCAATAACCCTTAGGAAAGGCCTAGAGAAGGGCCGCGAACATATTCCATCTGCAGTTCCTCACGATCCTTTCAAGGGAGGAACGAACCCAGCAAGAAATCGCACGGGTACCAAGGGGGAATGGCTGTTTTTGTGATTTCTGGCTCGTTTCTTTTTTCGAATCAGGGTTAACTGCTGCGTAGAAGTAGGGTGCAAGGAGCCGAGTGCTGCTTGCTGACAGCTAGTGGGTAAGGTTCAGGTAATAGATTAATGAAAAAGAAAGATCTATGCTAAAGAAGGAATATGATCACGGACAAGAAAGGCGACGCGGCAATTCCCGGCATCGAACAGTGGGCTAATCAGATCGCCAAGTTAACGGACCAGGGGGTTAAAGCGTCGTCCTCATACTACGACGCGGACTCGAACACGTACGTCCTTCGACTGGAGAAGGGCAGGCGGGTCCTGCTGTTTCGCCTCTCTGAAGCGCAGATCCACACACCGCAGCGGGAGACCGAGTGTGAAAAGACAATAAAAAGAAAGATCAGGGATTTATCGAGTTAATCGCGATATTATTATTAGGGCAGAAGGAACATGGAGATTGGCAAGATCTATTGCCAAAAAGAGGAGAATAAACTAGAAATTGGATCGTAGCCAAGGAGGAAACCATGCACGGGTACAGTGGGCGTATACTCAACGTTGACCTGAGAAGCGGTCAAGTTACAATCGAAACTTTTGACGAGGCGTTTGCCAGAGACTATCTGGGGGGAAATGGCTTTGCAATTCGACTGCTCTACGAGCATTTGGCACCCGGTATTGATCCGCTCGGGCCAGATAATATGATCGTCTTTGCCGTAGGCCCGCTCACTGACACGCTGATTCCCGGAGCTACCCGGTGCTGCGTCGGCACCAAATCTCCCCTGACGGGCCTGTTCTTCGACAGCACATTCGGCGGTATGTTCGCTGTTAATCAGAAACGCGCAGGATTCGAGGCGATGATCATCACTGGCTGTGCCCCAGATCCTGTCTATTTGTTGCTCCACGAAGACGGCGCAGAGATAAAGCCGGCTGTGGATCTCTGGGGCAGAAACACCAGGGACACCAACGCGGCCATTCGCGCAAAAGAAGGGAACGAAGTAGAGGTGCTCTCCATCGGCCCGGCTGGAGAGAACCTGGTGCGCTTTGCCTGTGCCGTACATAACTGGGAGAAAAGCCGAGATGGTGTGGCCGGGCGCGGCGGGCTCGGAGCCGTGATGGGCTCGAAGCACCTCAAGGCAGTAGCCGTTAAGGGCAAGCGGAAAACCACTATGGCTGACCCAGGGGCGGTCAAGGCCCTGCTAAGCGAGGTCCGAGAACAGATGAACGTGGGGACGGCAGCTCTGAAAAAATACGGCACGACGATCTTGGTCAATATCATCAACAAATTCGGCGGCCTGGGCGTACGCAATCTGCAGACAGAGGTGTATGACAAAGCCGACGCAATCTCTGGGGAGACCTTCAAAGAGGCCTACTTCGAAAAAGACACTACCTGTTTCAAGTGCCCGGTAGCTTGTGGCAAGGATTTCAACGTCCAGGAAGGCGAGTACGCCGGCACCAAATGGAAGATGCCGGAATACGAGACCATTTTTGCCCTGGGATCCATGCTGGACAACTCCAACAAAGGTTCGATCGTCAAGGCCAATGAACTCTGCGATCAATTGGGCATGGATACCATCAGCCTGGGCGTAACCCTGGCTTTTGCCTTTGAGTGCTTCGAAAAGGGCCTCCTGAGCCGTGAACGCACCGGCAGGGATCTGCGCTTTGGTGATTATCACACCATACTCGATCTCATCGAGGATACAGCGTACCGGCGCGGTGTAGGGGACCTGTTGGCTGAGGGCTCGGTGCGTCTAGCGGCTGAGCTCGGTGAAGAGGCCAGCAAATATCTCTACGCCGTGAAGGGTTTGGAGATGCCGGCGCACTCCGCACGCGTACTCAAGGGCATGAGCATCGGCTATGCCACCGCTACCCGGGGCGGGAGCCACCACGATACGCGGCCAACGCTCCAGTATGCCACCGACCATGACAACACCACTCCCGAGGGTAAGCCCGAGTTTGCCGTCAAGTCTCAGCATTTCACCGCTGTGGGCGATTCGATGACGCAGTGCCGTTTCGTCAGCGAGCGGGGCTTTGGGGGAGTGCTCAACGAGTACTATCCCCGTATGATCAATGCAGTTACCGGCTGGGACCTCTCTCTAGAGGACGTCGAGCGAATTGGTGAGCGTATCTGGAATCTGGAGCGGGCCTTTAACGTGCGTGAAGGGGTACGGCGCAACCAGGATGTCCTACCCTATCGAGTGATGCACGAGCCGGTCCCAGAGGGCATGCATAAAGGGATGCACTGTCCACCGGAAGAACTCGATGCCATGCTCGATGCCTATTATGCCTTACGCGGCTGGACACCCGACGGCATTCCGACTCGGGAGAAACTGCAGACGCTGGGGTTAGCCGCCTTGACGGAGGATTTAACCTGATTGGTGCCATAAAAATCACCATCACCACCATCCTCTTTGGCCTCCCCGATGGCCAGCGTACTCAGCAAACCTCAGTCACATTACCCTCGGCAACCACGACAGTACGCGATCTCATCGCGCATAAGGTCAACCAGGAAGTTGCAGAATACGCGGCGCACCAACGACCAGGGTTATGTGGTGAGTACCTGTCCCCTGAAGTGTTGATCCGCACTGGGGATCCGAAGGCCCTGACACCAGGCACAGCACACGAAGAGCGTGCGCGCGCAGAGCACGCTTTTGCTGCCAGAGAATATATGATTGTTATCAACGACCAACGCATTCTCGACCCCGAGGCGGTCATAACGCTGCTCCCTGACACCCGGGTCGAGTTTATCAAAATCCTTCCGCTGGTCGGCGGATAGATCTGGACACTCCCAACCAGTCTAACTTTCCTTCCAGAAAGTAAACCCCGTACCACGGACTTACGTCCGTGGCTTTGGGGCTTGCCCTTCGGGAACTTCAGAACATTCATCCCTGCACTTACGTACAGGGCGTTCTGTGGTACGGGGTAAAGCTGTTCGAAATGGACAGATCTCTCCTTTTACACCCTACGATTGTACGACCTGGGTTTGGGTTGAGATCGTGCGGGGCGTTTTGTGGTACGGGGTTTACCTCCCCTGCAACTTACGAGCCACCTCCTTGGCAAAATAGGTGAGGATCATGTCCGCACCGGCTCGCTTGATACAGAGGAGCACTTCCATGACGATTCGTTGTTCCTCAATCCAGCCGTTCTTGCCGGCGGCCTTGATCATCGAATACTCACCGCTCACACTGTAGGCGGCTACAGGAAAGCCGAATTTTTGCTTCACACGGTAGACGATGTCGAGAAAGGCCATCGCCGGTTTTACCATGACGATATCTGCACCTTCCTGGATATCCAACTCCACCTCTCTCAAGGCCTCATCAGCGTTTCCTGGATCCATCTGATAGGAAAGGCGGTCGCCGAATTGGGGAGTGGATTCAGCTGCTTCACGAAAGGGACCGTAGAAGCCCGATGCGTACTTCGCGGCATAGGCCATAATGGCCACATCCTTGAAGCCGCTCTCGTCCAAAATTTTACGAATTGCCCCTACTCTCCCATCCATCATGTCCGACGGCGCAATGATGTCTGCCCCGGACAAAGCGTGGGAAAGCGCCTCCTTGGCTAAAAGTTCCAGGGTGCTGTCGTTATCCACCTCCCCCCCCTTCACCACACCACAGTGGCCATGATCGGTATATTCGCAGAGACAGACATCAGTCACCACCAAAAGGCCTGGAACCTTCTCTTTAATCTCTCTAACCGCCTTCTGCACTACGCCGCTCTCCGAGTAGGCCTCCGAGCCCAGAGGATCTTTGTGCTCGGGTATGCCAAAAAGGATGACTCCAGGGATACCAAGGGCCTGGACCTCCCGACATTCCTTCACAACGCGATCAACCGAGAGTTGGGCCACACCCGGCATGGAAGAAACCGGGTCAGCGCGGTCTTTGCCGGGACACACAAATAGGGGATAAATGAAGTCCTTGGGGCTGAGAGCGGTTTCCCGCACGAGATCACGCAGCATTGCATTTCTTCGTAGCCTTCGTGGACGGTAGATGGGAAATTTCATCGTAAACCCCTTAGAGCGATCGGCACTCAGCCCGTCAGCCTCGAACGAGAAGCTGAATGCTGATGGCTGAAATTGCTATCTCATATTTTTAAAATAGTCGACAATGGCCTGGGTCAATCCCCCGACCGTAAACTCACGCGGGACCACGTCAACTCTAATCCCCTTATCCTCCGCTGTCTTCTGCGTGATCGGGCCGATACAGGCAACAGCAACCGGGGTCAAAAGCTCTTTCACAACCTCACTGGGAAACATCCTGGCAAAATTAATGACGGTGCTTGAACTTGTGAAAGTCACCATGTCCAACTTCTTCTCAAGTAACAGCGTGTGGAGCCAGGCGGCATCGCTCCTTGGCAGAGCGGCTCGGTAAGCCTCAATGACATCCGTCTTGGCCCCCCACTCCCGAAGCGTTCTGGGTAGGATGTCCCGTGCCGCTGCCACTCGAGGCAACAGGACCCGCTTCCCGTTTAGCTCCTCGGGCTTTAGCTCTTGTAAGATCGCCTCGGCCCTATACTCACCAGGCACGAGGTCGACGTGGAGATCAAAGGACTCCAGACCCTTGGCGGTCTCAGGTCCGATAGCTACAATCCTAATCCCCTTGAGGTCACGAATAGTTCGCCCCATATGATGGAGGCGTTCAAAAAAATGCCTCACCCCGTTTACACTGGTAAAGACAAGCCAGTCATACGTCTCGATCCTCTGGATGGCTCTATCCAGAGGACTGTAGCTCTTCGGGGGAAGAATCTCTATGGTGGGAAACTCAACTACCTCCCCCCCCAACTCCTCGATTTCCCGCACAAAGGAGTTGGCTTGAAGGCGGGGTCGAGTGATCACAATGTGGCGGCCGAAAAGAGGTTTGTCTTCGCCCGCTGGACCTTCTCTTCCACTAACCGTGTTAATCGCCCGAGCCTCGCTGACGGAACCATCACGTCCAGCAGCCAGAATTTCACCCGCGCCTTCTTGCAAAAGTCGCTCTGCTAACTCCTTTCCCAACTTTTCGGCCTCTCCTAACGGACCCACAACCTCCCCTTTTAAGAGTCTTCCCCCATCTGCATCGCCCACTACTCCCATCAGCTTGATCTGGTCTTCAGTGACGCAGCCCCACGCCCCGACCGGTATCTGACATCCCCCTCCCAAGCGTTTGAGGAATGCCCTTTCTGCCGAAACTTCCACGGAGGTGGGGGCGTGATGAAGAAATGCAACCTCCTGAATCACTGGACCTTCAACCCTGCTCTCCAAACCTAAGGCCCCCTGACCCACCGCACTCAAACAGATTTCGGGAGGAAGATACTCGGTTACTCGATCCCCCCGTCCTATACGCTTGAGGCCTGCAACCGCCATAATGAGCGCTTCCACTTCGCCTCGAGCCAATTTTTTAAGCCGCGTATCAATATTCCCCCGAATGGGTAGAACCATAAGGTCAGGCCGATAGTGGAGAATCTGTGCCTGCCGACGGAGGCTTCCCGTTCCCACCCTGGTCCCTGAAGGCAGGTCTTTCAAACCCCTTTGGTCCATGCTCACCAAGCCATCGCGCGGATCCTCTCGCTCCGTAATAACCGCTATGATCAGCCCTGTTGGAATCTCTGTGGGTAGATCCTTCATAGAATGGACCGCCAGATCGATTTTTTTCTGGACCAGGGCCTCCTCGATCTCCTTGACAAAAATCCCTTTTCCTCCAATAGCTCCAATCGGGACCGTGAGGAAGCGATCTCCACTGGTCTTAATAATCACCATTTCAACCTTAAGGTAAGGGTTCCGCTCTTGGAGCATCCGCTTCACCCAGCCTGCCTGGGCCAAAGCGAGTCTGCTCCCTCGCGTACCTATGCGAATTACCTTCATCTCGTCACAATCCATAATCCAGAAGACAGAATCAGAAAGGAAAAACTCCGAAGCCAAATTCTGGATCCTGCATTCTGAATCCTCCCGACGTCTTACTTTTCGTCCAGATTGAAGAACTTCTTGAGTGCCTCTACATAAACTGATTTACTGTCATGTTGAGTCCTTAAACGAGCAATCGGGTCATGCAAAATCTTGTTGATCATAGACAATGTTAGCTCCTCAAGGGCTTGTCTCTCCATGTCCGAAAGACCCTTCAGGTTTGTGCTTAGAGACTTTTCCAACTCTTTCTGCCTAATCTCTTCAAATTTCCCTTTAAGGGCTACAATGGTCGGCACCTGCTCCAAGGATTCCAGCCAGTGGAGAAAACCTTCGACCTCCTCATCGACAATCTCCTCGGCCCTAATCGTCTCACCTTCCCTCCCTTTAAGGTTCTCCTTGGAGACATCTTTTAGATGGTCGATGTTGTAGAGATAGACGTTGTCAATCCCATTGATACGCGGATCGAAATTGTTGCGTCTATCACCGAGGTCAATAAAGAACATTGCCTTCTGCTTTCTCTCCCTCAAGACCTCCGTTATCGTCTCAGTTCCCAAGAGGAACTGGGGTGTCTCGGTAGAACCGATAATCACATCGGCCAGCTTGAGGTAACGGTGATAGTCCTCAAACCGAATGGGGCTGGCGTGAAACTCCTCGGCTAGCTTCACCGCGTGCTCAAAAGTACGATTGGTAATCATCAGGCTTCGGACTCCGTTTTGGATGAGATGCCGGACTACTAAATTGCCCATCCTCCCCGCCCCTATGACCATCACGGTCTTATCTTCGAGATTATCGAAGATGCGTTTTGCCAGATCTACTGCCACCGAGCTTATGGAAACCGGGCGCTTGGCAATCGCCGTCTCACTTCGCACCTTTTTGGCCACAGAAAAGGATCGATGGAAGAGGCGATGGAGGACCGTCCCAACCGTGCCCGCCTCCCGGGCAGCGAAATAGTAGTCTTTCAACTGCCCCAGGATTTGTGGCTCCCCTACCACCATGGAGTCGAGACTTGCGGCAACGCGGAAGAGGTGGCGCACCGCACTCTGATCCGAATAGGTATACAGGTGGCTCAACAGCCCGTCACGGTCTTCACCAGATTCCTGTTCTAAGAGAAATCTCTTGATATCCTGAACAGCTGTTTTCTCCTCTGCCGATGCTGCCAGCACCTCGACCCGATTACAGGTGGACAGGATTACCCCCTCCTCAATTGAAGGCAGAGAGACAAGACGCTTAAGGGACTCCGTCATGGATCTATTTTCAAAGGCAACCCTTTCGCGGACCTCAATGGGCGCGGTCTCGTGGTTAAGACCCACGATAATGACCTTTGTTTTCATATCTACTCGAATCTGCCACCGTGCCGGCCAGGGAAAACGGAGTCCCCTAAGAGAAAATAGCCCAGGACAACGGCAAAACCCACAATGGTCCAGAAGGCTGCCTTTTTCCCACGCCACCCGGCTGTCAACCGGCCGTGGAGCAACCCCCCGTATAGTATCCAGGTGATTGCCGATGAGATCTGACGTGGCTCCCAGGACCAGTATTCCCCCCAATGGACACGAGCCCAGAGACTTCCCGTGATGATACCTAATGTCATGAGCGGGAAGCCCCAGATCAAAAAGACATAGTTGAGACGATTCAACCTCTCCAGAGAGGGAAAGTGTTTGTTCAGAACGGATATCTTCTTGTTTTTTAGCTGATATTCATGAAGCAGGTACATGACGCTAACTGCAAATGCCAATGCAAAAAAGGCATTTCCCAGGAAAGCCAATGTGACGTGGAGGGGAAGCCAATAGGTTTTAAGAGTCAGGGGAAGCTCTCCACCACCCACCCCTAAAGTAAAGGCTGCCAGAGACATCAGAAAGGCCAAGGGGGCAATGAAACAACCAAGAACCGTCAATCGATACTTATACTGTACCGGGAGGTAGACCCCTACCATGAGCCAGCTATAGAAAGAGAGGGCCTCACGCAAATGCGTCACTGCCGGATAGCCGGTGTGAAAGAAATAGACTCCGAGGGCTGCAGTGTGGATTAAAAAACCGGCAAAGACAAGAAGGAGGGAAAGGCGAGAGGAAATGTCCTTTGCAACGACAAGATGGAAGATAAAGCTACCCGTTGCCAGAAAATAGATCGCAGAGGTAATCTGAAGAAGAATAACATCCATGAGTAACGGGCCATTATACCCTAACCTTTAGCCGGCTAAAATACCCATCTTCTCCTACCACCCGAGGAATATTGTAGGGAATACTGGCACGGCGGCTCCGCAGGATCAGCAGCCGCCCCGTGACTGGAAGTTCGAACAACGGCTTCTTTACGCCGGGGGTCAATGTGTAGGTATTTTTAGAAGCTGTCCAATGGAAATGAAATGGATATTCGACAGTCCGTTGATGTTTTGAATCTCGTATACAGAGATTCGATAATTCCGGGCAATATAAGACAGGGTTTCTCCCTTCGTCACACGGTGACGAATCCAAGGACGATTCACTATTTTTTGATAGGCTGCTGCAAAGGCCTCCAAATTTTCTGCAGGTACCTTGACGCGATACCACTTGGGGAGGAACTTAATCTTACGGCTCAGTGCTGGGTTCCAGCTAAGAAACTCCTGGCGGGAAACCCCTGTGGATTTAATCAGAGATGACACAGAAATAGGCTGTTCTAGCTCCATCTCTTCTATCGGGATGGGGGAGTGGTACTCGATATCGGGAAAATAATCCTCAACCTTGCTGGCCACTTCCAATGCGGCCAAAAACTCAGCATAGAAATTTTTCGAAGAAATACCGAAGGTACGACTCTTGTAGTGCCGGATAATTGCCATAAGATCCGAAGAGCCCACCTGCTTTGTGGCCCGAAGAATCCCCCTCTCACCGTGATTATAAGCAGTGATCGCCAACGGCCAGCTGCCGAACAGTTCGTAGTTTTTCTCCAATAGACTAGCGGCAGCACGTGTGGATTCCAGAGGATCTTTTCTTTCATCCACTCTAGAAGTGACGTGAAGAAACCGCCTTCCCGTACTGCGCATAAACTGCCAGATCCCGACCGCCCCCGCATGGGAGTAAGCATCGATTTGAAAAGATGACTCGATCAGAGGCAGGTAGGCAAGCTCGATCGGAAGACCCCTCTCTTCAAAGATCCTCTGCATCTGTTCCAAATAACGGCGAGAGTGTTCTAGCCCCAAAACAAAACGCTCTTTCACCCCTCGCTGAACCCGCACCCTGTCCATTGACTTGAGGCCATACCTGCGCTTGATTTTCCTCCGTTCTGCCCTAATCAGCCGACGGACACCGCGCCTCTTCCCAGCCTCCACTACCTTATAGATCTTCGTTGGATTAATCGAATCGTAGAAGATTAGCTCCGACCCTCCATATTTCGTAAAGACCAGCTTCCAGAATTCAACCGAACTCTCAAGACCGGGCAGAAGCGGAAACGGATCTTCTCCTGCAAGTGCATAATCCTCAACTGGATGGAAGGGAATCAGCGAAATGAAGGCAAGGAAAAGAAAGACCGATAACCTGTGGACCAAATACGCGATTTATTCTTACCTCGAAATAAATAAAAATTAACTTATGGTAACGGGAACACTATCTATCTGTCAAGAAAAAGAAGGCTCACATTCAAGATGTGTTGTTTGGGTGGTTTCTCCCACTGTCGAGGCCTGTGCCATCCTCCTCTCCCCTGTTCCTCAGACCTCCAGCTTTCCTCCCCCTCGGATGCTCACACTCAATGTTTGGTGCCGAGGGGGTCTGCTCCGAAAAGGGAGACATCCGTTACTGAACCTTCTCAGAAAGTAAAAAGGTTAGGTTAAGTAGCTGAAAACAAACAGGCAG
>JACZXR010000032.1 GCA_022571535.1 Deltaproteobacteria bacterium
AATCTGTATTATGTCCCCAGAATTTCTGCCGACAGTTTTCTGGGGCAAAGGAAATTGCCAGGGGCGGGAGATCGATTCTGATATTATTATAAGGAACACTCCCATGCTTTGAACCTGAATAGGTTCAGCCCTAGGCTGATCCGCCTCAGGCGGAGACTGGTGCGGACCAAGTGTGCGACACCGACACAAACGAAAACAGGGGTGCGTAACTAACGATCACGAACGGTCGGGTCAAGACGGAGGGGATAAAGAAAAATATTTCTTATGGGATTAGTACGGCCTCTTGACCGGGCCTTCTAATGGGTGACCCCATCGTCCATCGTTGATGTCAACCCGAAGATGGCCCGTTTGACATTAGCGGTTTCACACTCGACACTGACGGGAGCGTCGAATGATGGAATGGAGATCACAGGCCGCGGTGCGGTTGCTATTTTATTCAGCGTATTTGCCTCTGCTCTTGCTGCTCTGGCCGACTCCCACGTACGCGGACTCCGGTCCGCAGCCACCCTGTGGCCCTGCGCTTAGGCCCAGCTATCCGGATCCCGGCGCGCCCCCCGCTGTGCAGGTGTGGTTTGGGGGAGACCTGGATGGAGGTTGGCAGCCAGGCTGTACGGGCTGGGACGCCCGCGAGTTTACCGCGCTGGTGGCAACCGCGGCTCGGTTTCGCGGCGTCCCCGACATGGACGGGTTGCTCGAGCGGATCGGAGCGGTATCGGAACTGGCCACGGTCCGGTACTGGTCTGCAACCCGCAAACGCTGGCGTGACCTTATTACCGATGCCTACGCCCTTCGAGGGCCGGACCGTGAGCTGAGACGACCGGACTTTTCGCCGGAAGAGTTTCAACCCGGCCGCAGCCTCTACTTCTGGCAGGAGGAGAACACGCCGGCCGGGAAAGTGGTCTACCGTATGCGTGTCAGGGAGCGTACAACGAACAGGCTGGTGCTGGAGATGGAAAACGCCCTGCCCATAAGCTTGCTTCTTCTGCCCTTGTTCGATAGCGGCGAATACCAGTTTCTCTATTTCTTCGAGCGCGAGTCCGACGGGGTGTTTCGCTATTACAGCCTGATGCGGACCGCGGGCCGGTCCAACCTCCTGGCCAGAAGCTTCAAGGCCTCGTTCGTCAACCGCGCTGTAGCGGTTTACCGCCATATAGCCGGAATCCCCACTGATCAGGAGCCGCCGCCAAGCCGCTGATACTCACCCAGCAGTGTCTGTTAGGGAAGGGATGAGGGTCAGGCAAACCTTATTGACGTTTTGAACAGTTGCCCTTCTCTGAGCGCTTTGCTCAACTTCTCCACTACACTTTGCAGGAAATTTAAGGAGCAGGGCAAATCTTTTGTTGACTTCGATTCAGCCCTGCTGAGAAGGGGTACGCTGAACTGGTTTTGAGTCAATGGCGTCAGTCAATGGGGTAGGCTTGAATAGCTAACTGTGCGGAGTCCGACCACCTCAATTATGATATCCTCATAATTCCATGCTTGGTTTTTAAATTGCTGGTCAGAGCAGATAGCCATAGTCAATGGGAGCCTGCGGGGATTGAGTGATAGCCAAAGGGCCGTTTTTATGTCCGCATTTGATCATCAGATGTGACAGTGGTATGTGTTTAGCCACCGCCTGGACATCCGCCAACAGGATGTCGGAGTTCTGTTTTGAATCTGTCAGATTTAGAGGAACTTCACTACATTACTCCGATTGCCAACGTAGAATCCATAATAGCGTTAGGGATTCTGTCCAATAGAGAAATCAGACGTCGGAAAGTTAAGGAAGTATCTGTAGCGGCAGAGGAGATTCAAGAGAGAAGGGCTCCAAAGGTACTTCCAGGAGGCAAACCGCTTCACGAATATGTCAACCTCTATATTTGCGCTCGAAATCCCATGATGTATCGACGTCGCTCTAAGCATCTAGAGATATGTGTTCTTCGACTCAGTACAAATGTACTTAATCTTCCAAACGTCGTTATTGCCGATGGAAATGCTGCCAGCGATTACACTGCCTTCTGGTCATCTCCTTCAGGGTTGGCTAAGATAGATAAAGAAACAGTCTTTGCAGAGTTTTGGACAGACCCCGATCCGATTGTAAGACTGCACAACACGAGAGTGAAATGCGCCGAGGTTCTGGTGCCCGATCGCGTAAAACCCGACCTCCTTTTCGGGGCTTATGTCTCGTCTCCAGAGGTTGAGGCGACATTGAGTCAGGGCTTTAGCTCACCGATTATCGTTGACTCGCACCTATTCTTTAGGGGATAAAGACTGCTAATGGTCAAAGTTTTAATTGGCGATCTCTTTAGTTCTAAGGCCCGGATCTTGGTCAATACCGTAAACTGTGTTGGGGTTATGGGGAAAGGTGTTGCTTTGGAATTTAAAAAGCATTTTCCGGAGATGTTCCAGGATTATGAGCAGCGCTGCAAGCGAGGCGAGGTCAAGCTCGGACGCCCTTACCTCTATAAGACGCTGGTGCCTCCATCGATTCTGAATTTTCCCACCAAAGATCACTGGCGGTCTGTTGCAAACTTAGAGGCGATTGTCGAGGGCCTCAAATATCTCCTTCGACATTACCATGAATGGGGAATTACATCATTGGCGGTGCCGCCACTCGGTTGCGGTCAGGGGCAACTTGAATGGCGAGTGGTCGGACCGACGCTTTATCGACACTTGAGCCGGATGGACATACCGGTGGAGCTTTATGCTCCCTACGGGACACCCCATGACGAACTGCAGCTGGATTTTCTTGCTTCGGGTAAAGATCCCAAGACAGACGGGCACTTGATACCGGAGCCCGAGTGGATAAAGCCGGGTTGGGTGGGCCTGGTTGAAATATTGAAGCGGCTGGAACAGCAGCCCTACCATCCGCCCGTGGGTCGGACAACCTTTCAGAAGATTGTTTATATCGCCACTGAGGAGGGTTTACCTACAGGGTTGAAATTTCATCGGGGAAGTTACGGTCCTTTTGCTCCGGAACTGAAGGGCCTGATTACGAAGTTGACTAACAACGGTTTAATTCATGAACAGAGACTTGGCCGAATGTTTGCGGTCAAGTCCGGTCCGACCTTCGATGATGCCCAAAAGGCGTACTCGGGCGATCTCCGGAAGTGGGAATCCATCATCGATAAGTGTGTAGATTTGTTTATGCGCCTTGACACTAAGCAAGCGGAAATCGTTGCGACAATTATCTTTGCAGCTAAATCCTTGCAGACGGCAGGTCACGATAAGCCATCGGAACGTGACGTTTTCGATGAAGTTATGAAATGGAAGCAACGAAGGCGACCTTCGCTAGACGAGCCGGCAACAGCCTTGGCGGTCCGTAATCTCGCCGCTCTTAAATGGCTCCCCGTCAGGCCAAGTGAGAACTTTCCGCTGCCTGACGATTCGGAACTTGATGTTTGATTGTCGGCAATATCAAGTCCGCTCTTGGCTCTTGAAGGAACGGGTCAAATTGTTTGTCGATTTCGGTCCGGTCCGACGATTGGAAAGTACAGGGGGTCAGGAGGACCGTTTTGACCTTTTGGGCGGACGCCCTTCTCTAAGAAATTTAACGGGGTCGGGAGTCTTTCCACGTAACCCACCGCATGACCTCGGAGCGCTGTCTATCTCCTCGGAGCCATAAAGCCCAATGCCACTGATGGATCAGAAGTCGGTGTGCTCTTCAGTGTCCCGCCAGTGTCCCTTAGAAAATTGAATTACTGGGGCTCGTTCGCCTGCGCCAAAGAATAACTGGTGCTGCGCCCGCCGCCAGCGTCTTTGGCAAGAATGCCATGATCAACGAGGCCGAGGATATCACGTAATGCCGTATCCGGTGAGCATTTGGTAATTTTCGCCCATTTGGATGAAGTCAGCTTGCCTTCAAACCTGTCCAGCAGCTTGTTCAACATCAAACGCTGGCGGTCGTTGAACGATGTGTTCGCATGCGTCTCCCAAAAACGGGCTTTGTGCAGAACGCTACCAAGCGTTGCTTCCGTACCGTCAAAGGCACGGTCGAGACAACCGAGAAACCATTCCAACCAGGGTGTAATATCAAGTCTGCCTTTTTGCGTTTTCTCCAGCGTGTCGTAATAGGTCTTTCGTTCGATCCTGATCTGCGCCGACATGCTGTAAAAACGCTGCGAACTCTGTTCGGAACGAGCCAGCACCATATCAGCAATCGCGCGCGCAATGCGCCCGTTTCCATCCTCGAAGGGGTGAATGGTGACAAACCACAAATGAGCAAGCCCTGCCCGCAGGACAGGATCTGTATCATCTGTGCCATTGAACCATTTGACAAACAGTGTCATCTCTTTCTTAAGACGCTTTGCTGCCGGTGCCTCAAAGTGCACACGCTCCCGCCCGAACGCGCCAGAAACGACCTGCATCGGTCCCCTGGAATCATCGCGCCACCGGCCAACTTCGATTTTCCTCATGCCGCTGTAGCCCGTCGGGAAAAGTGAGGCATGCCAGCCGAACAATCGTTCGGCGGTCAGCGGCGCACTATAATTCTGCGTGGCATCCAGCATCATTTCGACCACGCCCTCGACGTTACGGTCGACAGGCGCTAGCGCACCAGTCTCCATTCCTAACCGCCGCGCAATAGAAGAGCGCACCTGATCACGATCCAGAATCTCGCCTTCGATTTCGGAAGATTTAAGAACGTCCAGAGTCAGGGTCTGCAGGTTTGCTTCCGCCCGCAAGGGGAAGCCCAGAGTCTCTAACCGGCCGATCAGGCGCCCCTGCCGGTGGCGTAACGTCACCAGCTGGCCGGCCAGCTTTTTCTGGTCCCACTGGAAATCCGGCCAGTCCGGCAATTCATGGATATAACGACTCATTCACCGCACTCTATGCGGAGAATATAGCATATTATCACCACCGCTTTCAACATATTCACCGTATTATATGCGGAGAATACAGGCACTATTCACCGCAGCATAGCGATGGGATCATCAACCCCTCCAACGTACCACTCCGTCTGACAGCCCCGTCGCTCCAAGAACCTTTTTAACAAGCAGGCCGCCTTACTCCTCTTGCGAAAGCCGTCCCCCTTGCATAATATTCCTTTCAGGAGGAAGACCCATGGACAAGCAAAGGATCAGCTATGTGGATCCGGCAACGATAACGGATGACAGTATGCTTGCGGAATTCGAGCGCTGCCGGACCCAGGGAACGCCACGCCCGGAAAGTCAGGCGATCCGGGCACACGTACCGGCCGTCTTCTGGGCCTTCGCCAACACCTGGCAGGATTGTTTTCACAACGGCGTGGCGGATCACTCCATCAAGGAGCTCTGCCGCGTCTATGTGTCCCATTCAGTCAAGTGCGAGTATTGCGGTAATCAGCGCTCCATCCAGTCGGCTCAAAAAGGCTTGATCGAAGAGCACTACAAGGACCTTTTGAATTTCGAAAATTCCAAGCTTTACGATGACCGACAGAAGGCCGCGCTCGCCTATACTGAGGCCATCACATGGGACCTGGAAACAGACGATGCCCTCTGGGACCGGCTGACCAAACATTTCACGGAGCCGGAGATCGTCGAGATCGGCTTCTTTGTCGCAATCACCATGGGTCAGCAGCGCTGGCTTCGCACCCTCAACATAGATCACCACCAGATACTGGCGGGCACTTCGGCCTCCATGAGGCCGGGTTCCGAGACACCACAGGCCCACGAGAAGACCAAGGCAGCAGATGATTATTGGGCGAAAAAGGGCGCGTCACAGGTCGTGGCTCGCAAGGCCACGGGTACCAGATAATTGACTGGAATTTGCAGAGTCGAGGAGCCCCCCACCAGATTCTATAGGCTCCGAGAGGCCCTACCAAGAGCGGGTACCGTATTTAGGTCGTGGACCCTATCGCTGCGTCAGGAATTTTACTAGCTGAAGTCAGCATCCCCCTGATCTGAAGGGTGTATTCACCAAATTGACTTGAACTCAACATCTCTAATGTTCTAGGTCTCACGAGGTCTATTCTTAGTTTTTTAAGCAACCTGCCAGGACGGGCTGACATGACCACGACATAATCAGAGAGAAAGACCGCCTCTTGTATGTTGTGGGTCACAAACAGAACGGTCTTCTTTCTCTCCTCCCATATTCTCAGCAGCTCAAGATCTAGTTCGTCACGCGTCATGGCATCCAGGGCGCCAAAGGGTTCATCCATCAGCAGTATCTGCGGATCGGTCACCAGCGATCGGCAGAGTGAAACCCTTTGCTGCATTCCACCGGATAACTCAAAGGGATACATCTCCTCGAATCCCTGCAAGCCAACAAGCTGAATCAGGGACCGAGCCGTTTCCAGGTGACGGTCCCTATCCAGCTTGGCAAACTCCACAGGGAGCATGATGTTACCGAGCACGCTCCTCCACTTGAGAAGCACCGGGGACTGAAAAACCATTCCGACATTTTCCAGAGGCCGGTCAACTTGATGGTTGTTGACACGGATGGTCCCGGAATTGCTTGCAAGCAAGCCCGAAATGATCTTGAGAAGCGTGCTCTTCCCGCACCCGCTTGGCCCTACAATGGATACAAAGCTACCCTCATCGACCTCAAAAGAGATCTGGTCCAGGGCATGAATGGTCTTTTCGCCGCTCCTAAAGACCTTCAGAACATCTTTCACAGTGATGAGAGAAGCCACTCCAGGTCCTCGGGGAGTCTGTCTTCTACTTTTTGATGAACTGGTTAGTGTAAACTTCTCCCGAGGAGACCTTTCTCCCCACCGTAAAGTATTTATTTGTAATTCTGACCGTCTTTTCCAGGAGGTCCGGCTGCATAAAACCAAATCCGGACTTTAACGATTCGGGGAGAATGAAGACCTCCTCTACTGCGTGTTTCAGCTGAACTCGAGCCAGATCTTTTTTTAGCTCGGGTTTATGTTTTACCAGTATTTGGAGCGCCTCTTCCTGATGGTCACGGGCATAGCGCAGCCCCTCCATGGTCGCCTCCACGTAGGCTCGAATTGCATCGGGACGCTTCTTGACAAGCTCCTCCCTGACGATCAAGGAGCTTCCGTAAATGTTCAGCCCATTATCCCTCATATATATCCGCTTCAGCTTGATCCCCCGCTTGGTTGCCGCCCTTTGGGCCACCTCGTCGTTCGATGCACGGAACATCGTGATAAAATCAACCTTCTTCGCAACGAGAGCCGCAGGCTGAAGGGGAGGCGCGGTGTTTTGGATCTTGATCGCCTTGAAGTTGATATTATTGATCTTGCAAAAGGCCGGCATCAGAAACCATTGTGCCTGTCCGGGGCTGATGGCCCAGGACTTTCCTTCCAGGTCCTTCAAACCCTTGATGGGCGTCTCTTCGCGCCAGACAATGGTGACCGGAACATAGCCGAGCTGCGCGACCGCTAGGACGGGAATTCCTCGCGACCTGGCAACGATTGTCGTGGCCATATCAGCGAACCCGACGTCGGCAAGTCCTGCACCTATCGCCCGGACCGTGTCCGCTGAACCCTTGCCGGCCTGTAAGTCTACGGATAGCCCGCGCTTCGAGTAGAAGCCTTTATCCCGAGCGATGAACCAGGGGGCATGTTTCCCCCCGACGATGAAGTCCAATCGGACGACCAATTTGGATTTTTCAGCAGCCTCTGCTGAGGAAGCGTAGAATGCACCGCTTCCCCACAGCAGAAGGGCTACAAAGAGAACAGCTACACCAGGGTGATTCAGAGATCTCTTCATTTTTTCTCCTCCTTATGAGTTTTTTAAAATCCTCTGAGTTTAGAAGGAACCTTCGACCTGCCGGACTTCGGAGCTCCAGGGGGCTATCTTCCTCTGAAGAACTTGGACAGCCATGAAAAGACCGAGCGACAGGAGGGCAAGGATAAACAATATCACCAGCGTCAAGGCTGTGTCCAGGCTATAGAGGGCCTGCATGATGAGGTACCCGAGTCCTTGGTTGGCAGCGACGAACTCGGCAACAATAGCCCCGGTTACGGAGAGAATGAGAGCAACCTTAACTCCGGCGAAAAGATAAGGCAGCGAATTGGGCAGCCGTATCTTGGTAAAGATATCAAATTGTGATGCCCTGTTGATACGTGCCAAATCCAACAGTTCCGGCTCGACCTCCTTCAAACCCACCACGGTATTTACAACGATGGGAAAGAAGGCTACAAGAAATGCAATGGACATCTTGGAGAACATTCCGTAGCCAATCCATATGACCATCAGAGGAGCAAGGGCGCTCTTTGGCATGGCGTACAGGATGACAATTAGCGGATAGATGGTGTTCTGTAAGTGGCGCGAGTAGACCACGCTGATGGCAAAGCCAACGCCTAAAATAAAGGAGAGCGCGAATCCGCCCACCGCCTCGGCGAATGTGACCACAGAATGAATGGTGATGACATACAAATTTTCGGTAAAGGCCGTATAAAGATCCCTTGGCGGCGGAAGAATAAAGTCCGGAACGTCGGTCATCCGCACGAGGAACTCCCAGAGCAGCAGCAGCACCGCAAAGAAGACCAGAGGCTCTGCAATGTTTTTAACAGAAGACTTCAAAATATTCGCTCTTCAGGGCCCAGCGCTATAATATTCCCGCCACAGTCCAATACCGCTGCTGGCGACGGGAAAAGCCCCGCGTCTCGTCTCTTCGCCAACGCTTCTTCAACAACCGTAGAAGCAGCGCTAAGAGTGAGCCTTGAGTTAGTCTGCATCGACTAACTTACCTGTCTCCATGTCCAGGCGATCGCTTTTGGGCCCCATGGTCTGCATGGCCTCGAAGCCCTTGTCCCACCTGTCACAATAGAGTTCCACGAGGTTGCCGTCGGGATCCCGGAAATAAACACTCTTCGTTACGTTGTGCTGGATGGTCGCCTCAACTAGTATCCCGAGCCCCTGCAATTCCTTATGGGCTGCCTGCAACTCCTCAAAGCTCCCAAGTTGCCATGCCATATGGTACAGGCCCGGCTGCGTGGCGTCGGGCGGGTCGCCCGTTGCCATCTGGAAGAGCGCTAAGTCGTGATGCTCTTTGCCAAAACTGAGGAACACCATCCCTTTTGACTTGTCCTCGGATGCAACCTGGAGCCCGAGCGTTCGCAGATAAAACTGCTTCGAGGCTTCAGCATCACGAACCTTCAACACCAGATGGCCAAGTTTCCGCGCCCGAATCATCATTTACCCCCAACACTAGCGCACCCGTAGATTTTAAAGGGAGACTATCTGATAACGGGCTCTCATGCAACGTGTCGATCAGCATCCAGGCACTTATGCACTCGACATCACGGATCATCTTTCGTGCTGTCTCACGCTGATGGGTACGCCCCCTCGGCCTTGCCTCTCCTCGGGGAACGAGCCTTTCGCCCACGGGCAATGGACTGTGCCTTGAAGGCCCCACCCTATCCTGCCCCAGGCTACTTACTCCTCAGGTCTGGGCCTCACGGAACCTCTACGTTCAGGTGCCCGCAGCCTTCAGTCTCGCTCCCCTCGGAGAAGTATGTGTGGCCGAGGGGGTCTGCTCCGAAAAAGGGGGACATCCGATACTGAACCTTCTCATAGAGAGAACAGGATTAGGATGAGTAGTTGAAAGCAGACAAGCAGAAGCCCATTGTCCCCCGCTGAGGAGCAGGTCCTCTCGGCTTTCTACGACCCCACGCTATTCGCAAAAGAGCCTGAAGGCCCTTGACATAGGAAGGAAAAGGTCGGTATGAGGGAATATTGGTGATAACGGAACACAAAGGAGGGATGATATGTTTGCCCAAATCAATCACATGGCGATGATTAGTAATCAGTACGCGATACTGGAAAAATACTATCAGGTACTGTTCGGATTTAGGTTATCGGACCGTAAGGAACCCCCCGAGTCGGCGAGCGTCGTTGGCGACGGCTATGTTGGGCTTAACATTATACCTCGCCGGGATGGCTATGTGGGAGGACTGGACCATTTCGGGGTGGTGGTGGACGACATCGACCTGGTCCTTGAAAAAATGAAGAAGAATCATCCCAAGGCCAACATCGTTAAACGGCCGTCATCACGCCCGTTCGCCGCCTACAGTGGTCACGATCCCGACGGGAACGTGTTTGATCTCGCCCAAAAGGGTGGGACCAACCGTAAGGATGTCTATGCCGAACAGGCCGAGAAGGGATGGACCCAGGACCGAACCTTCAATCGGTTTGCGATCCGGACGCCCAATGCCGAACAGGTAGCCGATTTTTACGCAGACGTCCTCGAGCTAGAGCCGGTAAAAGTGAAAGCGGACAATCCCAACATACACCTCTCCGATGGCCGGGTGATCCTTACCATCATGCCCTGGAAAATCGATGGCTTCGTCGACATGTCGATCAAGCGTCCGGGACCCGATCACATCGGCATAAAGGTGGAAAACCTGGAGGCCTTCAAGCAGGACGTCGTCAGGCTCAGCGGCAAGAACCCGTTCTTGGCCTCGATGCCCCTGGGCGGCAGCCCGGAATCCGAGGTAAGGCGGAAGTACTTTGAAAGGAACGCCTTGGGAAAATACCAACTGGCGGACCCCGATGGCAACTGGATCGACGTGACAGACGAATGATGGGAGTTGCCAAATAGCGGATACTCAGGCTATCGACCGTTACAAACTCGTCCTCCGGTCAGGGTTCCCACCCTTTTCCTGTTGGCGGTGGAGCAACACGCGGATCTAACCCCGATCCGAAAAAAAGGGCAGGGGTAGATAGGTGCAATTCACGTGATTGAAAATTTCGGATCGGGGCTAACTGCCCTCTTTTTCCTCCGGTGGTTTCAAATCTAGAAACCCGTGCTCTGATATATCAAAGTAGTTACCGTCTGGGTCTGAGGCCCGGGTCTCCGCGAAGGGTGCCTTGTCCCGGGGCTTGGGAAGTTTAGAGATATTCAATTTCTTTAATTTCTCTATCACCTTGTCCGCATCATCGACCTCGAATCCGAAATGGTAAAGGCCATTCGGAGAATTCTGAGAGTCGTTGGGCAGGATAGCAAGATTAAAGTAGCCGTCTGTAAGAAAAACGGCCCCTCCTTCTTCTCTCCCCTTGTGGAGAACCGTGAGATCGAAGACCTCCATATAAAAGGATGCTAGCTTTCCCGTATCCTCCGTCCTGATTGCCAGATGGCGAATTTTACCCATGACCTTTCTGCTTTCTCTCAATGTTATATCGACCACGGGGTTTGAATCCCGTGGTCGACCAAAGGGAAGAGCTACCGATTCTCCCCCCTGTGGAGTAATGGACCGCGACTCCACGGGGGAAACCCCATCGGTTTTGTGCCCGCGGCAAGCCGCGAGGTTACCCAATAATCTACCAAAACAAAGAGACCGTTGATCTCACTGGCGACTTCACTTAGGTTATAGGCGGCTCAGTAAACCCCGTACCACGGACTTACGTCCGTGGCTTTAGGGCGCTGCCCTTACAGGGAGGTCGGAACATTCATCCCCGCGCTTACGCACGGGGCGTTCTGTGGTACGGGG
>JACZXR010000441.1 GCA_022571535.1 Deltaproteobacteria bacterium
GGGTCTTGGATGAAATACGGTCCAAGAGCCGTGGGAAGAGACCAGAGGAAGTCGAAAAAGACGTAGCGGAAACAGTCTCCGAGGTTAGGGCAAGCGCGCGGCAACTTCGAGGAAAGCGTGCTCAAGGCGGTCGTTGACACCAATGTTTTGGTCAGCGGTACCATCCTCTCTCGCGGGAATCCCTACCAGGTCCTCGAAGCGTGGCGGCGGAGCCAATTTATCCTGGTTCTCTCGCCAGACATCATCGCTGAGATTGAGGCCGTGCTTCGGCGTCCGAAGATCTTTAAAAAATACGGTCTTTCCGAAAACCTGCTTGCAAGGTTAGTCAACGCTCTCAACGCGGAAGCTCTGGTTCTACGCCCTGACACTATCGAACATCTTGCTGATATCGAAGCAGCCGATCTTAAATTTCTGGCTTGCGCCTACGCAGGCACTGCTGATTATCTTGTCACCGGCGATCGAGCCCTCCTCCAATTTAAAACCTACAGAGACACCCGTCTTGTTTCCCCTGGCGTTTTCCTCTCTCTCCTTTATATTTTATAGGGCAGTTGCTGAATAGTGAATGCACGAAAACGGCAGACAGATGTGGCCCGCTCACTCAAAAAAATTACTGACTGAAGGGGAGATACCGTAATGTGTGCAAAATTTAATCCAGTCTGCCCCGACCTTAACTATTTATTTATCTAGTAGTTGCTACAAAAGGCTTCATCGGCCTTGTCTTCCTAACCAACCGAAAAGACGCGATCAGGCTCTCTATGCCAGCTTCAATTCGTGTATGACCCTGCTCATATTAAGGAAATCTTTGTCGTTGTGCAGTAGAACCAGACCGTGCTCTATGGCGACCTGTGCCACTAAGCAATCCGCGCTGCTGCGAATGGTTACCCCTTGGCGCCTGCATCGAAAGTGGATGTGGCCAGCCTTCCTAAAACTATTAACCTGGTCATGCAGATGGTAAAATTTCTGTGTGCTCAGATAGACGCTTAGTCGTGAAAAGTCCTCCTCGGAATCGGCTCCCTGAAGCACCTCCTGGAAAATCAAGCCTGTAATACCAAAGGGCAGATTGTATTCTAGAATCTCTTCGAAACGTGCCACCGCTTTGCTCGCTCGACCGCGGAAAAAATCCAGCCAGACCGACGTGTCGACCAGGAACATGGTCAGCCGACTCCAATACGCAACTTCTTGTAATCATAACCGCGGCGAATTCGTACTTTGCCTCGCAGCTCCCTCACATCCAGCCGGCGATGATGCTCCACAAATTCACGCAAGGCCTGGTCTACCAGATGCCGTTTCGTCTTGACCTTTGTGTACTTGAGTGCTTCTCTCACCAACTTGTCATCGAGAACGATGTTCGTGCGCATAACTTAACACCTCCTTAGGTGTACGATTATACACATCCTGGGAGGGGGGAATCAACCGGATAACGGGGGCATGGCCACCGAGAGAGAGGAGATAGGGGGAGTCATGACCCGGCTTTAGACGGGTTAGTCGGATCGCCGCAGATTTTCCACCTACCGACTCAACCAGAGGAAATCCTTCCATTTAGTTCCGTGACTTAAAAACCTAGAAGAACGCACAATAACTTTTCTCCGGTCAGGGCCGTGCTCTGTTCACCTGATCAATTCATCGGCCTGAAAGAGCACTTCAGGTAAAATGGCGAGGCTAATCTGCTCGGGGGCGGTGGGAGAGGGTGCTCACAGTCGGAGAGACGGAAAAGAATATTAGGAACCAACGTCCCCTATGATGTCCGTGGGAATCAGCGGAAAAAAATCTTTCGCGACGATCGGCACCTGCTTCACTATCTTGAGCGAGTCTAACACTAACGCCAGCGCTAGGGTCATTAGCGGCCATCCGAGAAAGCAAACGGCCCCTATCCCCGTTGTTGCGGGGAGAATATGCGATAACGAACTATTATGTTGAAACGTTCTGCTCGCTCTCTACACTTTTCTGAACCGTCGGGCGCTTCATCATGCGGTCCTGCCATGCCGTGTAGGCGCTGAGCTCCTTCATGGGAAATCCGCCGCGCACGCCCCAGCCGTAGAAAACCAGAGCGTAAGGATCGACGAGCGTGTACTCACTGCCCATGATCCAGTCGTTTTTTTGGAACATGGAGTCGATTTCATGGCAATTGGCCCAGAACGATTTCCGCCCCGTTTCCTTTACTTCGGCTTGCGCCGCTTCTCCTTCGGCAAAACGCTCGGGCCGATGGGAGTGCTGGTACGAGGGATGCACGACGCTCGAGAACCAGCACATGGTGCCGATGCAGCGAGCCTCCTCGGAGGGATCGGTCGGCATCAGCTTTTTTTCCGGAAACCGCCTTGCCAGATACGTGAGTATCGCCGTGTTCTCGACCAGGACCTTGCCGTCGACGCTGAGCGACGGCACTTTACCCCGCGGGTTGATTTTCAGATAGGCCTCTGTCTTCTGCTGCCCTTTTGCCAGCAGAATGGGCTTTAACTCGTAAGGCGCGCCGGTTTCTTCGAGACCGATATGAGAGGCCAAAGAACAAGCGCCGGGACTGAAATAGAGCGTTATCATGGGAACACCTCCTGGTTTGTCAAATCGAATCGGAGCAGCACGGGCGCGCACCGACGGGCGCACGACCCGAGCGGCATCACCCCCATTTGCGGGGGGGTAGTATGCGCTAAAATGATAAGAATTCCCTTTTCGGGTTCGGCCATCGAGACCCTAAAAATTCTGGCGGCGACCGCATGCCAGCCCCTATTGGGACCCCCAAGCAGCTAGCGGGGGGAGCCGACTCGCCAAGGAAACCCATTTCGGCGTAGACAGTATTCGATAAGGGGCGTTATGTCAACCTGCGGGGCGGCTTCCAGACAGACCTCTCTGCTGGGCGAGGCAGGGATGGACATTTTCTCGACCTTAGGGAAGGTTTTTAAATTAACCCCGATCCGAAATTAATCAGTCAAAGAAATCTTCCCTGATGATCATCAGACCGCAACAAATACCTGTTTCGCGCATGAATCTGCAACTCACCTTTAGTTTAATTGCAGACCGACGATCAAAATGCCGGCAACTGGTGTCCTAAGCTGCTCAACACCGGAAATTCCTCGATTATTTTTTCGGATCGGGGTTAA
>JACZXR010000442.1 GCA_022571535.1 Deltaproteobacteria bacterium
GAAGGGATATCGGCTACCGAGGCAGAATTGATTGAATTTGCCAAGGAGCAGATCGCGGCTCATAAGGTGCCTGAGAAGGTTTTCTTCCTGCCCAGCTTGCCCAAGAGCGCCGTAGGGAAAGTCCAGCGAAGAGCGCTGAAAGAGCACTACCGCAGTGCCCACGCCTAAGAGTGGGCATGAAAGCGGGAATTCCGTTCCGGTTTGGTTCCAGCTTCCGGCATTTGTTCCGGGAAACACTGAGAACGATCCGCATCGTTCTCATCCGGAATCCTGTAAGACCCCTTAGCCTGGTTGATATCGGGAATCCCGATTAAGACCTAATAAGGCGCTTGTCCCCTCGGACCGACCCTCGCTTCCACGACCTGCTGCGGATGAACCTTGAGCCGTAGTGGGTAAGCGCGCCCCGAAACTTATTTTTTAAATATATGGGGGCTGGGACAGGCTGAAAGCCAGGCGTTTGCCTCGAAGCCTCATCACGTCTGGTCGCTCAGCGGCTGATAAGTACCGAAACTCCACAGACCCTGTGGGGCAATGGGAGCTAGACTCTGCAATCTGCTGGACGTATTATCGTGGAAAGAAAGCACAGGTAACGGACTTATCTGGAAACCAGATAATCAATAGTTGGACCGACCTAAATAATCTGAAAAAGAGCAACCTTATATAAGGAGGAACAAATCATGGTCAAGGGATATGCTGCCACTGAACCCGGCGGTGAACTTAAAGCATTCGAATACGAATTAGGGCCGCTTGGAGACTACCAAGTTGACATTAAGGTTGAGTATTGTGGGATATGTCACAGCGATCTGAGTATGCTAGATAATGATTTTGGACTTACTCAATACCCTTTTGTTCCCGGACATGAGATTGTTGGTAGAGTAGATGCCATTGGAGCTAATGCAAAAGGAGTAACGGTTGGACAACGTGTTGGATTGGGATGGTATGCTGGCTCGTGCATGACTTGCGAATGGTGCATGTCAGGTAATCATAATCTTTGTCCTTCGGCCGAAATGACGATTATTGGACGCCATGGCGGATTTGCAGACAAAGTCCGTGCGGAAGCAGCTTTGGTTGTTCCCCTCCCTGAACAAATCGAAGCTGAGACTGCAGGCCCTCTATTTTGCGCTGGAATCGCTGTGTTCAACCCACTTGTACAACTTGATATTAAACCAACAGACCGAGTTGGCGTAATTGGAATTGGGGGACTTGGACATATGGCTTTACGCTTTGTTGATGCTTGGGGGTGCGAGGTGACTGCATTCTCAACCAGCCCTGAAAAGGAAGCGGAAGCGAGAGAGTTCGGTGCCGATCACTTCGTAAATTCCCGTGATCCAAAAGCCTTGGAAGAGATTGCGGGCTCATTTGCTCTAATCTTATCAACTGTTAGCGCGTCATTAGATTGGAATGCATATATTGCTACGTTGCGTCCGAAAGGCCGTCTACACATAGTGGGGGTCGTACCCCAACCGGTTTCGGTAGAAGTGATTCCCATGCTGCTCGGGCAAAAGTCGGTTACATATAGTTCAGGTGGAAGCCCAGCCACAACCGCAAAGATGCTCGAGTTTGCTGTCCGGCATCGAATACAACCAACCATAGAAACATTCAAATTTAGCCAAATCAATGATGCTATGGAAAAATTAAGGAATGGAAAGCCACGATATCGTCTTGTCTTAAAACACTAAAGTTGTGGTCTAACTTTGCGCATTAACCGGACGCGAAACAACATGCGCGATTTTCAAGTTTGGTGCACTCTCAGAGTTCTGATGGTTCGTAATTTTCTTTACTCTTTCCTTTCGCGCCGGTTATGCTCGGGGTTAGACAGAATAACTGTTCTGTCCAATTCCACGTGCAAGGCCAGCCCGTAATTACAGGGGAAACCGGAGCCAGTGGACTTCCACTGGGCTGTCTTGTCTCTCAGGGCGGAAGGCGATATTGGACAGAATAGCCCTTGCTAAGCTATCGGAATCGCATTAAAATCGCTCGAAATACTGACAGGTCAGTTAACGTGATATACTGACATAGGCCCGTAATATGCTGACCAGCATATTACTAGTTAGCACGAAGATGAAGCCGAAACGACTTTTTCTTCTCAGTGGGATGGGTGGCGATGCCCGGCTATTTCAGTCGATTGGCATACCAGAGGTCGAGATCGTAAAGCCCGATTTTATTGAGCCGGCACCGGGAGAGACTCTTTCCGATTATGCGTTGCGAATGGCGGAGATTCAATGCGTAAAGCGTGAGGATGTCATCGGCGGCGCCTCCTTCGGGGGCATGCTGGCAGCGGAGATCGCACTGCGGCGTCCCGTGGCGGGTCTCATCCTGCTCGGAAGCTGCATTCATCCCGCGCGGCTCCCTTGGTCGTACCGATGGGTGGAGAGGTTCGGCCGTTTTGTGCCGGATTTTTTCTTGGGTCTTCATTCGTGGAGGCCTTTGATTCGGTGGCGTTTCGCGCCGATGACGCCTGACGCTGAGGATTGCATGATCGCAATGGCCGCGGATTGTCCGTCGGGTCAACTTAGGGCCTTTGGCCGCATGGCCATGGGATGGCCCGGCGCAGACCAGATTGCATGCCCCGTTCTTTCCGTACACGGGGACCAAGATCGGATCATACCGCTGTCATGTGCGGAACCAGGAATTATCCTCAAAGATGCCGGACATGCATTCACGCTGACCCACGCGGAGCAAACAAATTCAACAATCGAGGAATTTCTGAGTGCTCGTGCTAACCATGCGCTTCAGCCGCCGCGCGCATGGAGGAACTGATAGCGCGCGCGGCTGAGCGCCAACGTTAGACAGAATAACTGTTCTGTCCAATTCGAGTAAGTATAGCTTGGCAGTACCCCTCTCCAAAACACCCCTTTTTTGCTCAGGACACATGATAATTGACATGGTTTAGCCGCCTATCTCCTATGGCAAAGAGTAGACCACTAACCAGATTGGCTGTTGCGCTGAAATGGCTATTTTACGTGGGTCAGAAAGGGTCATCTTGGCTTGGGGGGTCTTTTTATTTTCACCCGGGAGTTACACGGCACCAGCGGATAAGTCGTTGAAAAATAGCATCTTTACCGTGT
>JACZXR010000443.1 GCA_022571535.1 Deltaproteobacteria bacterium
ACGGCGAGAGAGGGAAGGGGCTAAGGCAGAGGTTATTTGCCTTCACCCAAGAAGGGCAGTACGGGATGTTCTTTGACCGCCCGAACGAGCTGAGGGCCGACGCAACGTTGAACGTTTTCGATCTGAAGCGCCTCGATGGCTACCCCGATCTCCAGGCGGCCTTTCTCCTCGTTGCGATGAATTTCATCGTCTCCAGCATCCAGTCCTCCGATCCCGCGCGGCCCAAATACCTGTTTATCGACGAGGCCTGGGCGCTGCTTAAAAACGAGGCCTCGGCGCGTTATGTGGCGGAGGCCTTCCGCACCTATCGAAAGCTCGGTTGCGCCGTTGTGGCCGTTAGCCAGGCGATCACGGATTTTCTTTCCGTTCCGGGCGGCAGAACGATACTTCAGAACTCTCCGACCAAGATCCTTCTCAGGCAGGAGAGAGAGACGGTCTCTACTCTCAAAGACGAGCTCAAGCTTTCGCCCGAGGAGGTTCAGCTCGTCACCTCTGTCAATACGGTTCCGGGAGTGAGATCGGAGTTTTATCTCAGAACGAGCTGGGGAGGCGGAGTGCTGACCCTGTATCTCTCCCCCGTCATGTATTGGGTCGCCACGACCGATTTCAGGGACATGGAGAGATATCGAAGGAAACTCGCTGATTTTGCCGGCAATCAGATCGAGGCCATTAAGGCGCTGGCCTGCGAGGACATAAGGAGAAGGGCTTTATGACCCATTCGACTTTGCTCAGGGTCATAGTGAGGAGACTCGAACTATGAAAAGAATTATTGAAATCGTCTCTATCGGATGTTTTGCAATGGGTCTCAGCGGCTGCTGGGCCACCGCCATCCCTATCATTGGAGGGACACTATCGGGAATAAACGGAGCGATCACCTTGATGAACTATGCTGACAAACGGGAGCCGGAGCCCTCCGGCCTGCCTGTGCCGGAACGGCAGACAGGTGAGATCAAGCGGAGGGCCTACGAGGAAGGGTTTCGTACGGGAATGAAAAGCGTAGCAGTCGAGTTTCGGACAAAGGAGGGGATGAACAAGCCCTACGTCTGGCGACCACCTCTGGTAAGTGAGGTCGATATGCCGGCGAGAATCGTAAACGGAGTCATGATCCCGGCTCACACCGAGCCGGTGATTGTGCGCCCCGGCTACTGGATAAGGACGGAGAATGTCTCACAGGATTGATGGTCTCATAGTATCAGCAAAGGCGCTCTATTCACGCCTTTCTGGGTGGCAGCGAATAGGGATCGTTATCGCGCTTGGGGTATTGGTGTTTGTGTTTTTCGGGACCATAGGTGTTAAACAAAGCCCTCCACGAACGAAGCTGAGCGGATTTAAACCCTATCGCCCTGAGCGACCCGTGCTCGTCAAACGGAATATCGCTGGTTTGGGGGGAGAGACCAAAAAGGGGGAGTTTCCGAGACCTCCCGGACCAGGTGTGGAGGTCAGCATTCTGGAGGAGATCAAGTCGCTTAAGGGTCAGCTGGAGGAGTTACGCTCCCTTGTCGTAAACTCCTCCGAGAGCGCCGGGAGCTCGGTAGGTGACACGGTAACGTCCGCCATTTCGGAGGTTCACAGCGAGGTGAGACTCGTATTGTCTCAACTCAGGGAGATCGACAAAAAGCTGAAAAGAGATGAGCAGGCGCTTAAGGAACAGAGTCCCATTGAGCTTCTTGCCATAATATCGGCAGGTGGGTTCAAGTATGCGATGCTACGCACTGAGGCTGGAGATAAAAGGGTTACCGAGGGAGACCGAGTGGGACCGTGGATGATTGTTAGGATTGAAGGGCGAGAGGTCTCTCTCGAAGGCTCCAGCCAGAGCAGGATACTGAGGCTTAAGTAACGCAGATTCTTTTTTGGCGCCCGCGAGGTTGAAGCTATAAGTGACCTAGAGGCCCTTCTTTAGGCCCGGAGCAGGCTTGAATCCTACGGTCTTGCTCGCCTTGATACGGATCACGTCGCCCGTCTGGGGATTTCTTCCCTTTCTTGCCTTACGTGACCTGACCGTAAAGGTGCCAAAGCCTGGGACTTGAGCCCGTTTATCCTTCCTGATCGATCGGGCAAGATTCCCAAAAGTCGCATCGACAGCATCTCCCGCAGCTCTCTTGCTGAGTTTTGTTGTCTTGGCTACTGCGTTGATCAAATCAGCCTTGGTCATAGTTGTAGGTTCCTTTCCGTGTGGGTTTAATTGCTGGCTTTCTGTGTAGGGCCGGTCGATAGGCCTCCAGGTAGAATGCGGTGGTTAATATCTCCGAATCGAGGGGGAAATGTCAATGAAAAAAATGTTGAAGTTTAGCTGACTATTGAAAGCGGATGATGACGGGCGATAACGGTAAAATCACGGTCCTTATGTAGAAGGAAGAGGCGGTGGCGTATAGCCAGAGCAGCAATCAGGCAGTCAACGGGGCTACGAATAGTTGCCCCTCGCTTCCTTAGGTCCCGATAAATATTGGCAGCATCCACATGATCCGCGAACTGTGTATCAATTTTGGAAAAGAGAAATAGAAATTCTCTAATAGTGCGGAACTGTGAATCATCTCTTATTCCTTGTAGGATTTCCTGGACAATCACTCCGGCAATGAAGATGTGCTCTCTCCGGCTTAGGCAATCCTTCAGAAGAGTTTTCTCATGGGAAGCCACACCCCGGAAAAAATCAATCCAGGCAGAATTGTCAATCAATATGCGCAAATTTACCCTTCCTCATCTTACGTAAATTCCCCTCCGGTCAGCTTTCAGCTTTACGGCTGCCGGCTAATTGCTGAGAGCTGAGAGCTAATTCAGTGCCTTCGGCTTTCGCTGCAGACCCCCTCGGCACCAAAATGAGGGGCTCAGGAAAGATGGCAATGATGAAGCAGTCGGTGCATTCAGTCCATGCGCGAGCTATCACCTCTGCCTGGCTAAAAAACGGCAACCGATTAGTGTAAAATAAGCCAAGCAGCATTAAGGTTTGAACGATTTGATTTAATGTAAATCCCGCCTCTTGAGGCGGGCACAAAGCCGATGGGGTTTCCAAAGGGGAGAAGCGGCGGCTCTCCCCTTTGGTCGAACACGGGGATTCAA
>JACZXR010000444.1 GCA_022571535.1 Deltaproteobacteria bacterium
TCTATCCAAGCTACGTAGCGTCCTTGCTAGTCGGGTTAGTTGGCCCTCGATGAATGCCGCCGACCTCATCGCAGATGCTCTGTGCTTCGCAGCCTACGAGATGGAAGATGCTTATTCAGCAGAGTTTGATCCCTCTGATGAGCTACCTGTCTGGTCTGGGGAACGCCCGATCTCTGACGCCTGGGAACAACTAGGAGACCTACCGATCCCCTGGCCGGAGGGTATTGTGCTTGAACAATGGGAGGATCAATGGGGACCTGCGCGGGCTCCAGAGCCAGCGCCAGACTCTATGGTGCTCGGAGAACGCGAGGATCAACAAAAACCTTTGCGGGCCGAGGTCCTAAGGAACCGAGTTGCCATCAGTTTCGCATATGAACAGAAAAAGGAGAATCTCCCAAACTTGACGGTTGAGATCGAGGGAGCCCCTGTGTGCCTTCTTATGAAGGCTAGTTCCCAGCATCCCTGCGCTCCAGACCAGCGGGATTCAAACGTGGAAGCAGCCCAGAGGCTTTGGAGCACCATTTCTAGGCAGTTGTCCAGCTTTATTGGAGTAGGACGGCTTCAGCCAGGCAGGCCACGAACGGGCCTTGGATGGCAGGCTGCTTTTCTTCGTGAACACGATGGGTTTTCATGGCCAAAGGTAGCAAGAGAACTTTGCCCTAAGAACCACAAGCATGATCCGAGCTGTGCCGACAACTATCGGAAGCAAGCAGAACAGTATTGGAATACACTCCGCAAGAAAGCCAGAATTCATACGCCGCTGAAAAGCTAGGAAAAAATCCCTCAGGTATATTCCCGGAAAGAATTCACCTAGTTTATTCCATCTAGTCTCAGCGCAGTAGTTAGGTCCAAGATGGGGATGGCCGCCGAGGAGCGGAGTGAAATGACTGATCCAATCTTGATCTCAAAACGCGAGGCCGCGAAAACCTTATCCATCTCGCTTCGGAGTCTCGATTATTTACTCGCCTCTAAAGAGATTTGCGCTCGTCGCATCGGGCGAAGGGTATTGATACCGCGCCGTGCACTGGAAGAGTTCGCTCGGCGGGATCACCCAATGCCGACTAGAAAAGAAGGGAGAATCACACATGTCTAGAAAAAACGAAATATTCCCACGCACTGATGTAGGGAACGCTGAATTGTTCGCGCATCTGTACAAGGACTGCCTGCGCTATGACCATACTCATAAGCGTTGGCTGCTGTGGCAGGGGCATTGGTGGGCTGAGGACGTTGACGGAAAAGTGCATCGGATGGCGAAAGAGGCCGCACGCACCCGCTTGGTCTACGCGGCAAACATCTCGACCGCTGAGGAATACATGAAGAAGGAGACCAAATGGGCAATCGATAGCGAGTCACGGCCAAGGTTAGAGGCGGCTCTGAAGCTGGCTCAATCAGAGAAACCCTTGGCTGATACCGGAATCGATTGGGATTCCGATCCGTGGCTGTTGGGGGTTGCTAATGGCGTCATTGAGCTGCGCACCGGGAAGCTTAGAGAAGGAAGACCTTCAGACAAAATCACACTGCACACGGACATCCCGTTTGATCCACAGGCTCAGTGTCCTCGATGGAGTCAATTCCTAGAAGAGATATTCGGTGGCGATCGGGAACTGGTTGCATTCGTCCAGCGGGCTGTTGGCTACTGCCTAACCGGAAGGACGGAGGAACAATGCTTGTTCCTCTGCTACGGCGTCGGCGCAAACGGCAAGAGCACTCTCTTAAAGGTTCTGCGGTATGTGCTCGGCGACTACGCTTACAATTTGCCCTTTTCTGCTTTCGAGTTGAAGGCACGGTCCTCCATCCCCAACGACATTGCGGCTCTTGCTGGTCGCAGGTTTGTGACTGCAATTGAAACAAACGAGTCAGCACAATTGAACGAGGGACGAATAAAGGCGCTCACCGGTTGCGATCCAGTTACAGCACGCTTCCTTTACCGCGAATTCTTCACCTTCCTACCATTGGCAAAATTCTGGCTCGCCTTCAATCACAAACCCCAGGTGGTAGACGACTCGCACGGGTTTTGGCGACGCATCCGCCTCATGCCGTTTCTGAAGGAGTTCAACGAAGAGGCTGCTGACCAAGCTCTCGAGCCGAAATTGCAGGCTGAAGCGCAGGGGATTTTCGCTTGGGCCGTACGTGGTTGTCTCGAATGGCAAGAAAAGGGACTGGGTATGCCTGCTGTTGTAAGAGAGGCCACTCAAGCATACCGGAAGGAGAACGATCCGCTCGATGACTTCATTACCGAGCGATGCATAGTTGATCCGAGCGTGTGGACCACTGCATCTGCAATCTGGAAAGGCTATCAGCATTGGGCCGCCCAGAGCGGGGAGGATAAGCCCATAGACCGCAGGGCCTTCTCCCGGCTACTGCAAGCGCGGGGATTCAAGAAAAGAAGATACGGCCACGAACGAACCTGGACTTGGTTCGGGATAAGCTTGAGGCCGGACCTGCTTGATACGAGACCCCAGCCGGGTGCGGTCGTGCGGACGGATGCGGACGTGAAATCCCATATTGTTGTGAATCTACTGGTGAGTACTAATTAGAGAAACAATAAGGAAATGACGTCCTCACACGTCCGCACGACCGCAGGGGTCGTTAGTCGCTACATCTAAGGGGTGGGGTAGTGGTGGGAGAGAAACGCGGCGAGAGAACCCTCCAAGGCCATCCTCCCTCAACTGTCATTTCTATTTTGACCTAACCTTTCTCTCTTCAATAACCTACTGGAAATAAAATGGTCGGGTTGGTGGTCTATAGATTAGGGATTAAATCCTTTGTATTTATACGGTTGCTGGAAATCTGGTGAAGTAGGGAAAAGTGGGCATAGGAGGGGTCGAAGGGCGACTTCAAACACTTTTTTGCGATTCCAACATTGGCTGCGGGCGCTCCAAACCTTCAAGGCGCTGTGGGAAAGAGTTTGTGTCGCTTTCCGAGCAGGTGGATACCAGTACACCTACCGGGAAGATGGTCTTTACTGTCTCGGGAGCAGTGGCCGAATTGGAGCGCAGCCTGATTGCCGAGAGGGTAAGGGCTGGGCTACGGAACGCCAGG
>JACZXR010000445.1 GCA_022571535.1 Deltaproteobacteria bacterium
TGCCAAGAGGTGACGTGAACTGACTTATCATTGCAAACCTTCATCGCACTCCAAGGGACTTTCGGGTTTTCTCATCCAACACACCCGTTGTTGGTAACCTTTGAGCGGCTTGATACTCGTTGAGTGCCGCCCGAGTCTGCGGTCCCAGAATGCCATCAATGGGGCCTGGATCAAACCCTCTGGCCTTTAGGCGCTCTTGGGCCTGCTGGATCTGTGCCAACTGCTGTCCGCCCTTCCCCTCCGAAGAAGATGCCGCTTTCTGCTCAACCCTCTTCGCTGAAGACCTTTGCTCCAGATTAGGGCTTCGACTATTCTTTGGGCTCTCCCCCTCCTCACCCTTCGTGATGAGGTAGCCGCCTGCCGCCCCCGCGCCCAGCAAAAGGAGGGCGCAGCCAGAAGAGAAGAAAAGGGAGGCTACCAGGGAGACCACGAGCCCACATCTCCATGGTTTCCTGATGCAACTTATCAAGGGTCCCCTTTCATCTTTTAGCGCACACGCTGCCGGATTTTACTCTTCCAAGCCAGCAAGGAACTCCAGGCCGCTGTATGCTCGCCTCACGTTAAATTCTTTCTTTTCCAGCATAACGCAGACAATGTTAACTAGCTCTGGGTTATCGTCCACCACCATGATGGTGTTTTTGCTTGCTGGGAAATGCGAGTCTGTCATCGATTTGCCTTACTCAAAGTGGCTAGTAGCTTAGAACGTGCCAACTTTGAGTTAATCCCGATAGTGGTGCAACTACTTGTAAATCAAGCAGTTTCCAAAGCGAAAGCGAGATCAGGATCTTTCTTGAGCTGACAGGGATGACAAAAAAGGGCAAGACGCTGTCAATTTTGGGCAATGCTATTTAAAATTGGCAATAGGGGCAAATTTGCAAGCAAAGTCCTGCTGGGACTTCGCATTTGCCGGCCGATCCGTCTACTTCAGCAGCGGGGGGTGCTTGAGGTGCTGGTCCTTGCAGAGAGAGCAGAGAGAGTTCTGGGTCTTATGGTGGCAGGTCAACAGGAGGCAACAAT
Organism: Deltaproteobacteria bacterium; assembly: GCA_022571535.1. Classification (GTDB taxonomy): domain Bacteria; phylum Desulfobacterota; class Binatia; order UBA9968; family CAXXLF01; genus JACZXR01. The sequence continues at coordinate 1,018 of JACZXR010000445.1, forward strand.
GGGAACAGTAGACAAGCAGGGAGTGGTGACATTGCAGAAGTTTCGGGTTTCTGCCTTGGCACAGACCGACGCATTGACCAAACTCCTTATCGAGAAGGGGCTAATAACCCAAGCTGGGTTCATGCAGAAGCTATCGGCGGAGAGGGCTGTGTATCAGGCGATGTTGCAAAATCTGCGGATATAAGGCAGAAGCTAGGGCTGGAAAGCGAGGTTGAGTTTGAATCGGCAAGCCGTTCCGAATGCAATGGTAGGTCGCTTTTCAGAAATAGTGTATCGAATTACAATACGGATCAAAGGTCTGGCAGCTTAAAATAAATGACTAATAATTAATTAAAGGAGGCGAAACATGATTGAGCCAGTCTCCTTGGCCAAAGCACACATGGAGTGTCGCTATCTAAAAGAGACAGTCCCCGTCCTGATAGACCTTCTCGCCTTTGAGAAAGTGGGGGAGTTCCCAGGCGAGGTTACGCTAAAGCATCCCAACACCGACTGGTTAATAGTCGTTCACGAGGCGGGCGCGGATGCACCAGTGAAACAGATGCACAACCACTTTGGAGTGCGCGTTGCGACCACTGGGGAGGTGGAGGCCGCATACGAATACCTGAGTGCCCACAAAGAGGAATACGGCCTTAGGCAAATCAGCAAGCCACTCTACAACCACGGCTCCTATTCCCTTTACTTTTTGGAACCGGGCACTAATGGATGGGAGATTGAGTGCTATGAAACATTCCTCCGCAAGGAAACAGGAGAAGGAATGATGGGTGCGGTGCGAGCGTCTCATTGGGATAGCCTACTTTCCCCGGAACGCTTTCCTGGCAAGGGATATGTGCCGCAGGCGTTTACGCACGGGACGCTTGCCTGCGGCGACTTGAAACCCTCGCGGGACTTCTGCACACAGGTTCTTGGCTTGGAGATCCATCGAGCCAATGAAAACGTGTTTTATGTAAAACATCCCAGGGAAAAGTGTTACGTGGTATACGCCATCCGAAAAAACTGGACAACTTTCTCTCCCAGATTTCGTTTTACGATCAACTTGGAGTCTAAGGAAGCTGTGACTCGTGCGCACCGCTGGCTTGTCGAGTCCGGTAAAGAGCTGGGGGTAACTGAGCTCGGAGACCTCGACGAGACCGATGGGACAGTCTCTTTGTTCTTCCTGAGCGATCCGAACAGAAATTGGTGGGAAATTTCCTCCCTGAGTTGAGAAGAGGTCGATTCACGAGGGATGTAATAAAATAAAACCCCTTAGATAAGTACCTATCTAGCCTCTTGACACAGGTTCCAGCATTTAATAAAAGCCCATGCCAATAGCTAAATAAGCCTCCCCCAGCATTGAGAAGGCTTCCAGTGAAGTGAGGCTAACAGGAGGGGGAAATGGGCAAAAGAGTCTAGAGCCAGCCGCTTTTACCGTTCGGTTCGGTAAGGGTGTGCTGGCTTTTTTGATCCAGCGGGACTCCAAGGCGAGGTGGATCACATTTAAGGAGGAAAAAACCCATGTTCAAAAAAATCGTTCTTCCACTGATATTGCTTGCGGGGGGGGGATTCGTAGTGGTCCTTGTGGTGAGTTCGGTTTTTGTGTTGACTGGACCTGGTGCTGACAAAAATCCCTGTGCAGCAAAAAATCCGTGCTCCGCTAAGAATCCTTGTGCCGCTAACCCATGTGCTCCCAGCGCGCGGGCTGCTAGATCCATTGCCAAGGCCATCACGGTCAGGGGTGAAATTGTCAAGATAAATCCGCGTACGGGTAAACTTGTCCTCAAGGCTAACGGTAGCCAACTCGACTTAACCCTTGCGAGATATTCTGTTGTTCGGCAAGGCCCAAAGGTAAAAACAGCCAAGGACATCAAGCGGGGGGATAAGGCCACTGTCTCCTATGTGGATAGCGGTGGGGTTCGAACAGCTTGGTATATCTACCTGGCTTTAGGAGCCTCAGTCGCCAATCCGTGCGCGGCTAACCCTTGCGCCGCCCGGAATCCCTGTGTCGCAAAAAATCCTTGCGCAGCGAATCCATGTGCGGCTAGTAAT
>JACZXR010000446.1 GCA_022571535.1 Deltaproteobacteria bacterium
CTCGGCTTACTCGGCCTTTATGAGAGGCCATCCCGAGGTCAAGCTGGCGCTCCAGGAGGCCGACGAGATCTGTCTAAATCCGGTCACCCTCGGGGAGCTGATCGCTGGCTTTATGAGAGGCAAGCAGAGGAGAAAGAACGAGGGAGAGCTAAAAACATTTCTCACGTCGGCGCGTACGACGGTGTTGGATGTAAACGAGGAGACGGCTGACAGGTACGCCGTTATCCTCAATTCTCTCTGGAAGGTTGGCACTCCTATACCTACCAACGATATCTGGATCGCAGCCAGTGCCATGCAGTACGGCCTACACATTCTCACTACGGATGCCCATTATCAGGAGGTCACCCAGGTTATCGTGGATTATTTTGCGGCCTAACTTCCCTCTTGGTTGAACACGGGGATTCAAACCCCGTGTTTGATATAACTTGATTGGCTGTTTGAGAGATACCTTAGGAAGGCGAATAGTCGGTAGGAAACAATAGCGAAAATTTGGAGCGACTGGAGACCGGCGCGGTGGCTTTAGGCGACCCCTGGCCGGTATATCTCAGCAATATAGGGCGGGGTTAAATTGGAGCTGGTCCTGACAATATCAGTAAACCCCGTACCACGGACTTACGTCCGTGGCTTTGGGGCACTGCCCTCGCGGGGAGTTCAGAACATTCATCCCCGCGCTCACGCACGGGGCGTTCTGTGGTACGGGGTAAAAAGATTAGGACCGGCTCTATGGGACGGTGAAAAAGTTTGCGGAGCCTATCTCCACCTGATATGGTTTCCCTAATCTAAAATCTGTGGAGGTTAAACATGGAGGCCTCCTTCCCGCACGAAGAGTATCGTGATCGTTTTGAGCGCGCAAGTTCCTTGATGGAACGCGACGGTCTCGACGCCCTGGTAGTCTCGGCGCGCGATAACTACTGGTACTTCACGGGTCTGATCAGCTATCAGTTCGATCACCTGATGCGCCCACAAATATTTATCCTTCCAAAAGGGAAGAAACCGCTTGTCCTCGTTTACGGCAATGATCGCACGAAGGCTCAAGCCCTCCCCTGGATTGGCGAGGTGAGGAGCTACGTGGACGTCCCGTTCCCACAGGAAATGATCAGCAGTTCGATTAAGGAGATGGGTTTGGGCGAGGCAAGACTGGGATTTGAAATGGGAGATAATCAACGCCTCGGCATTCCCGTGAGCTATCTCTCGGGGCTCACCGAGGCGCTTCCCAAGGCGAGAATTCTGGATGCCTCCGCGGCCCTCTGTGAGCTGAGACTGATCAAGAGCCCCCTTGAGATTGGCGCAATGCGACGAGCCTGTGATATTTCAATGCGAGCCTATGAGCGTTGTCTCCCTCAACTCCATCCGGGGATAACTAGGCGCGAGGTCGCAGAGCGCCTGTTTATAGCGATGATTGAAGAGGGAGCAAACCCCCGCACCCCCGGCTTTCTGATGTTGAACGCCTCCACGCTGTACGACGATCGACGCTACGAGAAGGGCGATCGGATGGTGGCCGATTTTGGGGCCTGCGCCTCCGGCTACTTTGGAGACATTACAAGGATGGCAATCTTCGGTTCTCCCAGTGCGGAACAAAAAAAAGAGCACGAGGTGGTTTGCGACCTCATCAAACGGTGCAGCGAGAAAATGAAACCGGGCGACCCCATCGCCGAGTTGCCGCGCATCGCCAACCGAGAGCTGGGACGGAGAGGGTACCCTAGAGTCGAAAGCCCCAAAAGGATCGGCCACGGAATTGGCCTGGCCAGGGCCGAGCCGCCCTCTATTAATGAGGTCGAGAAGGCTGTCCACAGGCCCGGGATGATCCTGGCGCTTGAGCCCAAGCTCCGAACGGAAAAAGGGTCCGTCCACCTCGAGGAGGACATTCTCATCACCGAGAAGGGTGCCGAATTCCTAACCTCCGGGGCTGAGACCCTGCGCGTCATAGAATAAAAGCGAGGTGTATGAATCAGCGCGGTGTCATCTACCTCTCTAACAAGGAGGTGAAGAATCTCCTGGACCTGGGCCGCGCCATCGAGATCACGAAGGAGGCGCTGTGCGACCACAGCGAGGGCCGGGTCATATGGTCAAAACCTGAAGACCTCGCGATCAAGACCGACGGTGGGTGGCATTACTGGGTGACTGGTTGTGCGCTCAGCACTCGCCAGGTAGCAGGGATTCGTCTCCGGGCGATCAAGCCGGAGGGAGGAAGCCGTGACCCTTCACGTGCGGCGCGGGGACCTCGGAGAATTCTTATTCTTAGCGACCTCGAAAGGGGAGAGATCATTGCCATTATGGATGAGGACTGGTGTCACGCCGTTCGCACCGGGGCCGCAGCAACGGTTGCCTGCCGAGCCCTGGCCCGCGAAGGCTCCTCGGTTTTAGCCATACTGGGCGCAGGCGATACGGCGCGGGCGACCCTTCCGGTCATGGTCAAAGCCATGCACTTTGAAGAGATTCGAGTTGCCTCACGCAGGCCGGAGTCGCGTCAAGCGTACGCCAGGGAGATGGAAGAACAACTTGGTGTCCGGGTCCGGCCGGTAGATACGGCCGAGGAAGCCGTTAGAGGAGCCGACCTTGTGTTTTCTGCTACCACTACCTCCCAGCCGTTTGTGTGTGATGAGTGGCTGGGTGAGGGAGTTTTCGTTTACTCCATTGGTAAGCACCAGGAAATGGAGGACGCGGTCTATAAAAATGCAGATAAATTTATCGTGGACAGTTGGGAGCATTGTAAGAAAAAATCCGACCTGGATCGGATGGTGAGAGAGGGGTTCCTTACAAGGGATGACGTTTACGCGGAGCTACCCGACCTGATCGCGGGACGCAAACCAGGACGGGAATCGAACCGAGAGCGCATTCTTATGCGCGCCGTCGGCCTTGTCAACCAGGACATTGCCATTGCCGATTGGATCTACCGGCATGCCCTGGAGCTAGGGGCCGGAAAGGTCTTGCCTTTTTAAGGTTATTATAAGGTAACCCCGCGGCTTGCCGCAGGGGATCCTAGCAACCTGAGTTCACTTTGTGTCCTTCATGCTCTTCGTGGTG
>JACZXR010000447.1 GCA_022571535.1 Deltaproteobacteria bacterium
GAGGCGGGGTTTACCCCGTACCACAGAACGCCCTGTACGTAAGTGCAGGGATGAATGTTCTGAAGTTCCCGAAGGGCAAGCCCTAAAGCCACGGACGTAAGTCCGTGGTACGGGGTTTACATTGAATCAACGAGGAGCCCTGATTAGTCGCGGTAGTTGTCGAATTGGAGCGGCATGTCTAATTTGGCGTCTTTGAGTATGCGGATCACCTGTTGAAGGTCATCCCTCTTCTTGCCTGAAACACGAACCTGTTCGCCCTGAATGGCGACCTGGACTTTGAATTTCTCATCTTTTATCATTTTTACAATCTTCTTGGCGAGGTCCGCATTGATCCCTTGGCGGACTGTGACGGGCTGCCAGGCTTCGCCCACGTTAACCTGAGGCGGGTCAACATGCAGACAGCGGATGTCCACCTTGCGACTGGCCAGGCGTCCAGTGAGAATGTCGAACATCTGTTTGAGTTGAAACTCGTTCGGGGCTCGCATGGTCACTTGGTTATTGTCGAACTCGAACTTGGCATTGGCTCCCTTGAAGTCAAAGCGCCTTCCCACCTCCTGGTTGGCCTGGTTGACCGCATTTTTCACTTCTTGAGTATCGACCTTGGAAACGATGTCAAACGATGGCATTTTTCCTCCTACCACCCGGTGAGTGAGCTCGCTGCCAGCTGACGGCTATTCGCGGATTCTCCTGACAAGGGTCTCAACTGAAAGTCGAGAATTCTGTTAAACAGTATCATTGGCCCAATCCACAGACACTTAGGTCTTGCTTCATCATCCGAGTTGTCTGACAATGGGTCCACCTTGAAGTCATTTCAGTATGTCATGAAGATGCACACCTTAACAGTCCCGCCTACCGAAAACAAAGCCTTGCTGCCGTGTGCCACCTCACTTGGCGCTTCATACCAGCAGCGCACCTTCACCCTTACGTCGCAAAGAAGGGAGTTTCAGATTAGATGAAATCAACTGTTGACGAGATACGGAAAAGATTCGATAACGATGTTGAGCGATTTTCGACCCTGGAAACAGGCCAGTCCACGACAATTGATGCTCCGCTTTCGATGGAACTCATTGTTGAGGCGGCAGCCCACATTACACCCGCAGCCTCCAGCCTTCTCGATGTGGGCTGTGGGGCCGGCAATTACACATTAAAATTGCTCCAGAAACTTCCCTCGCTTGACGTGACCTTGCTCGACTTAAGCAAGCCTATGTTAGAGCGCGCTGTTCAACGGATTTCAGCAGACTACTCCGTAAATGTGTCTACAATTCAGGGAGATATTCGCGAAGTTGAATTTTCGAATTCCGAGTTTGATATTATTTTTGCGGCAGCCGTTCTCCACCATCTGCGTGGCGAGGCCGAGTGGAGAGAGGTTTTCTTGAAGTTTCACCGAATTCTCAAGCCGGGCGGTTCAATTTGGATTTCTGACCTCATTGAGCACTCCTTGACCGAAGTGCAATCGTTGATGTGGCAACGATATGGGGATTATTTAACAAAGTTAAAGGACGATCACTATCGCGAGCACGTGTTTGAATACATAGAAAAAGAGGATTCGCCGCGCCCACTGTTGTTTCAGATCGAGCTTTTGCACGAGGTTGGATTTCAAAATGTGGATATCTTGCATAAGAATAATTGCTTTGCGGCGTTCGGTGCGCTGAAAAGCTACTCGGCAGCCTAACAACCGGCTAGAGCTGCAGCCATTAAATCGGTACGGCATATTTAGAAGGTTATACAGAATGGGAGATAGCTAAATGGCAAGAAAATATCTGGCCTTTGACATCGAGACTGCTACTGACGTCCCCGGCCCTGATTTCAACTGGCGACCCCATAGACCCCTCGGGATAACGTGTGTCGCAGCCCTGCCATACGACGCAAACGAGCCAACGGTTTGGTATGCGCAAGGGTCCGAGGGAGAACACGCGGAGCGGATGGCTTGTGAGGAGGCTCGGCACGTAGTTGAGTGCCTCGGCCAATGGGTTGCCGATGGATACACGGTACTCACCTGGAACGGTCTAGGATTTGACTTTGACATCTTGGCCGAGGAGTCTGGCGCCTTTGAGGCATGCAAAGATTTAGCGCTGAATCACGTTGATATGATGTTCCACGTCCTTTGCGACCGTGGTTTTCCCGTTGCCCTTGATAAGGCCGCTCAAGCGATGGGTATAAAGGGGAAACCAGCCGGAATGACCGGACAGCTGGCTCCACGGCTTTGGATTCAAGGTCGCTACCAGGAGGTGATCGAGTACGTTGCACAAGATGTCCGCATTGCACTACAGATTGCTCAAGCGTGTGAGACATCGCGTTCCTTTAAGTGGTCAACCCGTAGGGGCACCACTGGATTCATGCCCCTGGACGGCGGCTGGCTGAGTGTCAGAGACGCTTTGCGACTACCCGAGCCGGACACATCGTGGATGTCTAATCCTCTACTGAGGCAGACCTTCACAGAGTGGCTAGCAAAAGCGTGACTCCGCCTACCGGCCGATCGAGTCGTGGAAGCACCTAGCGACTGGGCGGGGTGTAACTGCAGGGCGACTGGCGCGTGCACGGGAGTTGAAAAGGTCATCAGGACTTGGGCAACAATCGTTTCTTGATTCGTGTGATCTCAGTGGTCCACCGATTGCTATATCGGGTATCGAGAGGATTGATCGGCGCTTACACTGGGGCACCGGTTCTCCTCCTGGCTACTATCGGAAGAAAGACTGGCCGATCTCGCTCCACTCCGTTGCTTTACTTTGAGGACGGCGCAAATTGGGTTGTCGTTGCGTCGAATGCGGGAGATGACCCCCATCCGTCCTGGTGGGTGAACCTCAAAACAACCCCCGTTGCCACAATTCAGGTCAAGCGCAGAGTGAACTGAGTTCGTGCTAGAAGGGTCACAGAACAGGAGAGGGCCCGCCTGTGGCTTGTATTCGTGAAGATGTATGCGAACTACGAGGAATACCAGCGCCGGACGCGAAGAGAGATTCCTGTTGTGATTCTCCAACCGGTATGAATACTAGCCACTCGAGTCAAGTTATATCGAACACGGG
>JACZXR010000448.1 GCA_022571535.1 Deltaproteobacteria bacterium
TAGTTAAAGAAATAAATATCGTGTCCCGAATGGCACTGCATTAAGCGATTCTTGTGTCAAGTTTTAAGTGTCAAGTGTCAAATTTATGCGTAATTGACACTTGAATCCTGACACTTGACACAAACATTTCTAATCATTTACTCTTAAGTCAGTGCCATTCTATTGTGTCCCCTGATTATCCCCCAATTAAGTTGCAAGGCCTTGGGCCGCGGCCAGCGTTCTTTCCGTGACCGTCGTGACATCGCCCTCACCATCAATCTCAACGAGCACTCCGGCATCTTTATAGTAATCAATGAGTGGTGCTGTTTGGGTATGAAATGTCTTGAGCAGCGTGCGCACTGTTTTTTGATTGTCGTCATCCCGATGGTAAAGTTCTCCGCCGCACGCATCACAGATGCCCTCTTGAACAGGAGGTTTGAATTCCAAATGATAAGGTGTCTGACAATTGCGGCATATCAGCCGCCCTGATAACCGTTGCACAATTTTCTCATCAGACACTTTGATATACAAGATGCCCTTTAACCGTCGTTTCATATTGTTCATCATTTCTGTCAGGGCCTGGGCTTGAGGAAGAGTCCGGGGAAAACCATCAAGAATAAATCCCTCACTGACATCAGGCCGCGAGATACGTTCCTCCACCATCGCCTCAGTGACATCATCGGGAACCAGCCCGCCTCGATCCATAAAAGATTTTGCTAAATTTCCCAAGTCAGTCTTATTCTTGAGATTTTCACGGAATAAGTCCCCAGTGGCAATGTGGGACAGTTTGAGGGTATTCTTAAGCTGCTCGGCCTGGGTGCCTTTCCCTGAGCCGGGCCCTCCAACCAGCGCAAGATCAAAACTCTTGTGCGTAGTCTTCGCTTGTGCCAGTGCCGCCTCTCTGCCAAATATAGTCTTAATTTGCTCTGTTTCTTCCCGAGTAGCGACGTGACCCGCTTTGTACACCACCGTTTCCACAGCCTCAACAAGTGAGTTCGAGACTTCCTCGATTTCATCTTCACCATCAATAATTATTAATCGAGAGGTCTCCTGATAAAAATCCAGCACGGATCTGACGGCCCGCCTAAACGCCCTCAAGCGGACCCGAACCATTCCAGGGATGTCATCGGGGCGCTGGCAGAGTTGGCCACTACAAATGTCACAAACACCCGTTTGTTTAGGCGGCTTGAATTCCAGATGGTAAGGGCTTTGGCAATCTGTGCAGATGACACGTTTCGATAAACGTCGATTGACTTCCTTATCAGATATTTTCAGGTAGATGACCGCATCAAGCTGACGCCCCAGCTCCTTTAAATGTTCATCCAGATATTGGGCCTGATAGATAGTGCGCGGAAAACCATCAAATAAAATTCCTTTGTCCTCTTTGACTTTCCACAACCACGCCGCCACCATAGCATCTGTGACCTCATCCGGCACTAACTCACCTTGAGACATATATCTTTTGGCCAGAAACCAGACGGCAGTCTGATTTTTAGAATTCTCCCGAAACAAATCTCCGGTGACCAGGTGCACAAGGTTGAATTGTGAAACTAATTTGTTAGCGTGGGTGCCTTTGCCCACTCCAGAAGGACCAATTAGGGCAATATTCATTAAACGTTCCTTTCAATTCGGGGACATATAATCCGGGGACACATAACGTAACCTTTGAATATTAGTGACGAATATTAGTGACAGAGTCTATTTAAAATTAATCGCTGTCACTATTTAATTGGAATGATAGGAAGTCGCTTTTCGGGCATGGCCGTTAGAATGTCAGAAATTGCCGGGAGATGCCCTCTCGTGCCCGGATCACTATTTATTTGTGAAACAAACAAGCGAGCACACCTCTTACGAAGACTTCGCAAAGAGCGACTAGCTCTCACTGTCCCGTTGGGCCTCTCATTACCTGTTTGTCCTACCAAGCTGTTGGAGGCTATTACTAACTTCTTTACATGCCCTTCTAGTAGAGTCTGGGGAGGTTGTCAACGGGCTAAAAAACGGCGTATTGGCGGGTACTTACAGGCCGATTTCACCACAGGACGCAATTAATCGACGCTTTAATTGAGTCCTATGGCCGCCGATGTCCATTCTTGCCTGGACGTTGATGTGATCCCGTGTTGACATCTTAGCTCCCCGTCAGATACTGTCTTCGCTAAAGTTGTAGCAGTCAGAAGACTACAGCATGAAATGTTCCCGGTGTCAGGCTGAGGCACCGTCTGACGCGGAATTTTCCCCTCGTTCGCTCACGCGGTTCCACTTGCGTGGCTCAGCACCCAAGCAATGATCCAGGAATTCGTGTCTTCAGGGACTTGCCAGAAGAAGCCGTGTGACTGGCCCTTTAAGATCTTGTGCTCTGACCCCGGAATTCGCTTTGCCAACACCTCAGCCTGTGCCACGTGATTACTGCCCACTACGTCCTGATCACCGACGACCACAAGGGTTGGCACTCCAACATCGCCAAGGCGGTGAGTTGCTTCCCAAGTGCTCCGGGCGATACAAAGCTGAACGTATTCCGGTAGCTTGGCATGTGTGGACCAAGCCACATTATAAAAGGCCTTCACCCGCTCAGGATACCGCTCCCGGAATTCCCGAGTAAAGTAGGTATCAGACTCGCAAATTTCGTGACGGACGAATTCCTCAAATCCCATTGCTATCAGCTCCACTACGAGACGAAAGGGCAAACCGGGCACACAATCGGAGCCACTCCTCGCCGCCGGCCCGGACCCGCTGGACGCAAGGACCAGGCTCTTGACTCTGCTCGGAAAATTCAGCGCCATCGACAAGCCGATACGGCCACCCATCGAATGGCCCAGTACGTGAGCCGACCCGATACCGAGGTGATCGAGCAGGGCCACGACATCGTTGGCCATCTGGTCAATGATGTAAACGCCTTTCGAGTGGGTGGAGCGCCCGCACCCTCTAGGGTCGTGAAGGATGACATTCAGCGATTTTGATAGCACCGGCACTTGGTGGGCTAACCAAACGTCACCGGAGAATCCAGTAGCGGGAATCAGGATCAGTGGTTCACCGTGGCCATGCGATTC
>JACZXR010000033.1 GCA_022571535.1 Deltaproteobacteria bacterium
CTTATAGTAATCGCCGAAAGACCAATTTCCCAACATCTCAAAGAAGGTATGGTGGTAGGTGTCCTGCCCCACGGCCTCCAGGTCATTGTGTTTGCCGCTGATGCGCAGGCACTTCTGGGAGCTAGCGGCACGCACATAAGGGGGTCGCTCTAAACCGAGAAACACGTTCTTGAACTGCACCATGCCCGCATTGGTGAAGAGCAAAGTTGGGTCCTTGTCTGGTACCAGCGATGAACTCTTCACTACGGTGTGGCCGTGCTCGACGAAGTGGTCGAGAAAGCTGCCCCGTACATCGTTTCCAGTCACTGACATATTTTTTAAGAATCCAGCATTCAGACTCTAACTATTTTAATCATCCTCGAGGGGTTGGCCTAAAAGTTCAGCAATCACGGTGTTGCGGTAGCCGAATCGTTGTAAAGAGGCTATTGCCCGACCAACAACCTTTCTGTCGCTGAGATCTTTACCCTTGAATTTTTTTCCCAAGAGCCTTCTTGCCCTCTCTTTTTCCCCCTGCCCGGCGAAGGCCTCCTCAAGAATAGGACGAATGAGAGACCTTGAGATACCCTTTTGCCTCAACTCTTTTTCGATGCGCAAGGGTCCATACTCACGACCCTTTGCGCTGCCCAGGGCCCAGCCTCGGGCGAAATCCTCATCATTCAGGATATTCAGCACACGGAGCCTTTCCAGGGCGGCCTTGATGCTCTTCTCCGAAAATCCCATTTGGGCAAGTTTGACCCGAACCTCTTCTTCACTGCGGGCTCGATAACCTAGAAACCTGAAGGCACACTTTAGTGCTTCCTCTGATGAAGTCCCACCTTTCATCTCCCCCTGGTCTTGTCCTTCTTTTCCTGCGTGCCGGGATCCATTTCCGGTGGCTTGATCGAGGCTTTTTCCAGTACCCTCGCAGTCAGCTCTTTTGCGGCTTCAGGGTTTTGCCTCAGGAACTCCTTGGCGTTCTCGCGGCCCTGGCCAATCCTCTCCCCGTTAAAGGAATACCAGGCCCCGCTCTTCTCCAAAATCCCCATCTCACTTCCCAGGTCCACCAGCTCCCCTTCCCGTGCGATACCCTTGCCAAAGAGGATATCGAACTCTGCCTCCCTGAAGGGCGGGGCGAGTTTGTTTTTTACTACCTTCACCCGGGTGCGGCCACCGATGATCGTGTCCCCGTCTTTGATGGCGCCGATACGCCGAATATCCAATCGTAGGGAGGCATAGAATTTAAGGGCATTGCCCCCGGTTGTGGTCTCCGGGTTTCCAAACATTACACCAATCTTCATCCTAATCTGGTTAATAAAGATCACGATGGCGTTAGAGCGTGAGATCGTCGCAGCCAACTTGCGGAGCGCCTGGGACATGAGACGGGCCTGGAGCCCCATGTGGGAGTCTCCCATCTCTCCCTCAATTTCGGCTCTCGGCACCAGCGCGGCAACCGAATCGATGACCAGGACATCGATGGCCCCGCTGCGCACCAGGGTCTCTGTGATTTCCAAGGCCTGCTCTCCATGGTCGGGTTGGGAGATCAGAAGATCGTCCGTTTTCACCCCCAGCCTTTTGGCGTAGGCGAGGTCAAGGGCGTGTTCTGCATCGATAAATGCTCCCAGCCCTCCTAGCTTTTGGGCCTCGGCAACTATGTGAAGTGCCAGGGTGGTTTTCCCGGAGGCCTCGGGGCCGTAGATCTCGATCACCCTTCCTCGGGGGATGCCGCCAATTCCCAGGGCAATGTCTAAGCCAAAAGAACCGCTCGAGACGACGGCAATGTCTTTGATCACGCCTCCCTCACCGAGCTTCATAATTGCCCCTTTGCCAAATTGCTTTTCAATTTGGCCTACCGCAAGATCAATTGCCTTCTGTCGATTCAAATCCATAATATTTCTCCTTTGCCAAGCCTTCGGCTCATTGCAAATTCAAATTATATCACCCACGGGTTTTAAACCCCGTGGTCGACCAAACGGAAGAGCTGCCGCTTCTCCTCCCCTGTGGAGTAATGGACTGCGACTCCCCGGGGGAAACTCCACCTGCCTGTGCAGGCAGGTCGGCAATGTACCCGCGGCAAGCCGCGGGGTATCCTAATAATCAAACCATTAATTTTTTACGTTCTCCAATCCTTACAATTTCCATTTTGATATTTGCGTTTTTTAGTTTGCATTGACCCCGATCCGAAATTCTTCCAGCTAGGAGTGTGCAAAAAGACTGCTTCAGCACCAATCGCAACGAGCCTGAATGGTTGCCCATCAACTTCGCTATAGGGGCGCTGAGAGTGAGTCTCACCATATCTCGAAAAGGGTCCACTTTTGCGGGCCAAGCGCTCCTGTGACCTGCGAGTTTATTTCGGATCGGGGTTGAGTAATCGCACTCATTCAATTTTCTCGAACTAGGTCAGCTTGAGCGCCAAGAGGTATAATCTGCAGCGGGGAATAGACGGCGCCGTTTGGTTTGAGGATGCTCTGAAAAATGACCACCTCTTCTACCCTCGACTGCCCAAAGTCATGGTCTTTCCAGTGATCGATTTCTTCTTTAAGCCTTTGTGCTTTAGCTGTGAAGTTGCGCCACCGTCCAATGGTCAGATGCGGCTTAAATCCCCTTTTTTCCGGGGCAAAACCAAGGGGTTCAAGGGCTGCTTCCACTTCTTGAGACAGCGTCTGGAGCCCCTGGGCCTCCAACCCGACCCAAAGCACCCTGGGCTTTCTTATATCAGGAAAGACTCCTATCCCTCCAGCCGTAAGTGAAAAAGGTTGGGCAGGACGGACGACCCGTCCGACTGCCTTGATAATGGAGGTGATTTTCTCTTCTTCGACAGCCCCAAGAAATTTAAGGGTAAAGTGAAGATTTTCTTGCACGACCCAACGGATGCCCGTGAGGCTCCGCGTCAGTTGTGATTGAACCTCAGAGATCTTCTGGGTCATCTTCGGGTCGATCCGGACTCCAACAAAAGCGCGAATCACTGCCTGCCGAGTCTCGCCTTAGAGAAGGGCTGTCCTTAGCCAGTGGAGGGCGGCCTGCGAGGCGCCTTGAATCACACGTCCCCGATCTCCCTGAAAATGAAAGCAGCGGGTCTCGTCCCCCTGTGGTTGAGCCATTCCGATCCAGACTGTACCTACCGGAAGTTCAGGACTTCCCCCTGTGGGTCCTGCGATTCCTGTGACGCCAAGTCCAAGACTTGCCCCTGATTGTCTCCTGATTCCCTGGGCCATCTGTAAGGCTATCTCTCTGCTAACAGGACCATACTGCTCCAGCATCGACTTCTTGACCCCCAGGAGGTCTATCTTGGCCTCATTGGAGTAAACGACGGCTGCGGTCTTAAAGTAATCGGAGCACCCGGGTACACTCGTAATCCGATGGCTGATATAGCCGCCCGTGCAAGACTCGGCCAGGGCCAGGGTCCATCCTTTTTTCCGTAGCAGCTCACCAACAATCTCCTCCAGAGTTTCATCCCCATCGCCATAAATGTATGGCTGGATGAATTCCTGAATCCGGTTTCTCAGCCCCTGAAATATTTCTATACTCTCTTTACCGCCCTTGACCGTCAAGCGCAAAGAGAGATCGGGGTAATGGGCACGAAATGAGAGCCGCACACCCTCGGGGAGATCAATCGGCTTCAATATCTCATCTAGCTTGGACTCCGTCAAGCCGTAGATTTTGAAGGTGCAGGCGGATATCTCCGCGTCCACTTTTCTCTCCTGCTTGATCCAGGGAAGCACGCTTTGATGCATCATCTCCATCATCTCTATGGGCACCCCGGAAAGCCAGATTAGCCATTTCTGGCCCCGGGTCCTAATTCGAAAACCTGGGGCGGTTCCCTGCGGATTGGGAATCAGCCATGCCCCTTCGGGGAAACGGGCCTGCTTCAGGTTGTTTTGGGTCCACGGCCGTCCTCGTGACTCAAATCTCCGTTTCAGGGCTTCAGCCACATCTGTGTGGAGTTCGAGTTCCTGGCCGAGGAATTCTGCTACCGTCTTGGTAGTGAGATCGTCCACCGTCGGTCCTAGACCCCCTGTTCCGATGACCAGCTCTCCAATCTCGACCCCATGCTGTAGCGCCCACAGTAGTCTTTCCTTATCATCCCCGACTTTCAGGATGGCCACGACACCGAGCCCCAGAGCAATGAGCTTATCTGCAATAAAAGATGAGTTGGTATCGACAACCCTTCCGGTAATCAGCTCATCCCCGGTGCTTAAGATTACGGCCTTATCCACTTATGAAGAATTCCCCCAACGTCCTTCACTGTCGCCCTGCTGAGCCCGACACAGGATTGATGGTGAATGATGACAGGATAGCGGAAAGTCGGGGGCGAATAAAACCTCTGGAACGGTGTGGAGATCAGTAAGGATGGCTATCAGCTAGCTCTGTGAGGAAGAGTTGTTTAGCGTTTTCAAAAATGTTCTGTAAGGCCGGCTCAATCCTCTCTCTCACCGGGAGCATCATCTTGAGGGGATTCGTGTACTTCCCGTTTTTGTAGAGTTCGAAATGGAGGTGGGAGCCTGTACAGCGGCCTGTACAGCCCACATAGCCGATGACCTGTCCCTTTTTAATCCTGGTCCCTCTTCTTACCCCTCGGGCAAATCCCCGAAGATGGGCGTAGTAAGTCCTGAACACAGAACCGTGTTGAATCTCAATGAACTTACCATAGCCACCCCTTTTCCAACCAGCATAGGTGATCCTGCCGTCTGCTACGGCACGGACCGGCGTTCCCGCCCTTGCGGCGAAGTCTACTCCGCGGTGAGGACGCTTGGTCTTGAGAATCGGGTGAATGCGGACATGGGAGAATGTGGAGCTGATACGGCTAAACTCAACGGGGTAGCGGAGAAAAGTGCGGGCAAGGGATCTCCCTTCGAGGTCATAGTAGTTACCTGTTCCGTTCTCTTTTTCAATGTAAAAGGCGAAGCGTTTCTTTCCTCTGTTGATCAGGGCCGCGGCCAATATGCGAAAGGTTTCATTTTTATTGCTTCCCTTCAGATACCTTTTCTTGTAGAGGACTTTAAAGGAATCTCCCGGTCCGACGTCGGTGTGAAAATTTACATCCCAGGCAAAGATGTCCACGAACTGGGAGATAACTGCGAGATGGATCCCCAAACGAACTCCACTCTCATAAAGCGAATCCGTTATGGTTCCAGCAACGGCCTTAACTTCAGTCTCATAGGGTCTCTCTCGCCTCCGAAAGACAATCCCTTGATTCTCTCGCTTCCAGGTTAAGACCCTGTCATCGCCCAGTTCGAGTTCCAAGGCCTTCAGATGCCTTCCGTTGCTTTCCCCTGCCCCATTCGAGCCATTTTTAGTGAAGTAAAGATAGATCTCTTTTCCCGTACGGAGCCTTCTCAGAGAGTAGTGTTTTCGAATGGAGCGAAACCATAGCTCCCGCTCCTCCCCGGACAATCCGTATGGCTTTAAAATCTTCGCGAGAGTGTCTCCCCGCCTGATTCGGTAAATGATCTGCTCTAGGGTATCGAGCGATTCTATGGGCGGGTGCGTTGCCCCTTTTTCCTTCGTGACTCCATTGGCGGGTTGTTTAA
This sequence comes from Deltaproteobacteria bacterium, assembly GCA_022571535.1. Lineage (GTDB taxonomy): Bacteria > Desulfobacterota > Binatia > UBA9968 > CAXXLF01 > JACZXR01. The sequence continues at coordinate 5,508 of JACZXR010000033.1, forward strand.
GTGGTGTTGCACCTGACGGTTGGATTGGTGTGACCAGCCAGAGCAGGGTGAGAAAGAGTCCAATGAAAAAAGCATTGGCACCGAAGGATGCCCTGTCTCGTCTCTTTTTGCGCAACATTAGAATCATGGGTAAAAAAATTTCCCACGGGATAACCTTTCTTACTTGGAATGTCAATGAAAAAATTAATCTTTCCTTAACTGTTAGATGGTTGCCGCCTAGGCCCTTACTCACATTGTCCTAAATCCGCTCCACCCTCGACCTGGACTGTAACTGGGTGGAAGGAATCAAGGATATTCCCACGGTCCATGTGAGCCGCCGACTTCCAAGCCTTCAAACAGGGGATAAACAATTCGGGCAGGTGGTCTTTTTGTGCGGAGACAGAGCTAATCTGTCACTGTCCTCCAATACTTCTGCTCAAGTGAGGACGGAATGGACCCATAAATCGGCTCCAGGGCCGAGAGGGGAAAGAGCTCTGCCGCAATGGTCAGGGCGGAGCTGCTATACCTCAGCTTCACTGCCCCCTCCAGCCTTATCTCTTCTGTCCCCGTCTCCGTATCCGTACCTCTTTCATTAATCATCAGTGACCCGAATATGTTCTTATCTCCCTTCCTTTTAACCCTAAAACCGACACCGGTCCCACTCACAATGATTATTCCCTCCCAATGAAAATTATCGCTAGCTACCAGGTCGGCATCTCGCACGACAAGGATCCCGGCCCCATTGAAATTACCTTCAATATCCACCTTGTCTCCCAGGATTGCCGATCCATTAAAACAGTAAAGCCCGGGTGAGCCTCTGGTTCCGTAGGTTGTATTTCCCGAAATCCTAAGAGTGCCGCTTGAAACAATATCTTGCACGATCGCCCCAGGAGCGTTGCACAGATCATTAGCAATCCGCGCCACCTCATCTGAGGATAGAAAACTGGTCTTTTCTACACTAGGCGTGGTCCCACCTTTGCCTACGACACGGCTGGCCTGTTGGCCACTCAGTTCATCGATTACGGCACTTTTGGCCTTCAAGCTGGCAACCGAAATGCCAAACCGAGATTGAGTCCCCTCTACCAGTTCCCCTGTCGCCGGATTGTAGTCTTTTCCGTCCACTAAAAAGGTTTTTCCCTTGAACACTGCGTCCAACTCATCTCCCCTTATGCTAAGGGCGGCATCGGCAAGCTGATAGGTCTTCGTAACTAATGCCTGAACAATGCTTGAAGACCTCCCAAAGGTCCCTGTCGACTGGACCGCAACAGTAGAACTCAACTTGGTCACTTTGGTTGGTTCTTCGAAATGAACGGTAAACGTGCCGGGATACAGGTTCTGGGTGGTCCTTATAAGATATGGAGGGTTTGCCGCGGCATTCTTAATCTGTTGCTTAGCCCATTCAATCCCTGCCTCGGCCAGATAGAAAGCCTGCGTCCCGTTCTTAAGGTTGGCGCTTATCTTGAGGTCGGTCTGGACCAAGGCCATAGCCCCAGCGCCAGCCCCAATGAGCAGCGCTATGATCAAGAGGGTAATTACTAGAATAACCCCTCGCTCATCTTTCAGCGATCTCTTAAAAGGCATCTGTAAGGTCTCCTGGTATCATTTCAACTATTCAGGGCTATCTCCTTTCAGCCTCACAACAAACCTTCACCAAGATGAAACGGCATTAGTTTCTAAACCCTACACTAGAGGAAAGAATGGAAGTGACATCAGGGTTAGCACCTCTGGCCTTCGGATCGGGGTTAGCCACCTTTATGCCGAATGTGATCTTGACTCGTTCAATACCGGCAGGTGGGGGATTATCGCCCAGCTCCACCCCGTCGCGGTCATAATAGGAAAAGAGCCTCCCTGCGACGGGGGTCACTACATTGGCGACCAGGCAAGTCCCGTTTCGCCTGATAATAGAGCCCGGACAGGTGGAAGTTGCGCCCGAGAGATCATAAGTAACATCCTCACCGGTAGCGCTATTGCAGTCACCGCTGCCATCGAGGTCCGCCTGGATCCTGATTGCTGTTGGCGTAGCGGTCACCACTCTTGAGCACCCCGAAGGTACTACCCCCGTTCCCCACGATCCTGCATTTCTGAGATCCCTGACCATGATATCCAAGGCCCCCCGTCCATCTTCCAGCGTCGCGGTTTTAGCTTCTTGGGTGAGAAGGCTATATAGTTGCTCCTGATAAAAACCGTAAAGAGCGCCCATGACAATCATGCCGAAGAGGGCTGCCATGAGAACTTCTGCCGTGGTGAATCCTCCCCTGCCCCAAAAGACCATTTTCACTTAGGCCTCCCTATTCCGTAAAGACCAGAGTCGACAGAGTCACCTTGCGACTAAGATAATCTGTCCAGCGTACGGTCACCGTGATCTCCCTTAACCCTGCTCCAAGAGGAGAGTCTTTTATGGTCCAGCAACGACCATAGATTCCTCCTGCTGATCCAGTAGCGGTGATATCCTTTTCGGGAGGATCGGCGCAGTTGCCCAGATCAGACAAGGTAGCCAGGGACTTAAGCTGCTCTAATTTATCCTGAGCAAGAAAGGTGGCGGTCGTAACGTTCTTGCTTATATAATTACCCCGGATGACGCTCATTGTATTGAGAGAGAAACCCAAAATGCTTATGCTGATCAAGCCAATGGAGGCAAGGACTTCATTGAGGGTAAAGCCCTCCTCTCGGCCGATCAGATGCGACCTCATGATCCCTCTCTTAGCCCCGATCCTAGATTTTACCCTCCGCACGCAATGCAAAAACAGATATCGAGGGAAGGCCCAATCCTCGCGGCGAAACGGGGGTGGCCTTCGATCTTTATTCGGTTCGGGGTTAGCACGTTCCATTACAGCTATTTGGTGTACAGATGCGGATTCGCCCCGTGCTGCTAACCACTACATTGATTCCTGCGTCCTTGCTGTTGCATAGCTTCACCGTCCCCCCAGTGCCTGGAGTCGCTGTACCCCGAGGGGTAAACCCTAGGCTCGATCTTGTCGTGCTCCTGATATCAATCCCCTTGGGGAGAGACCTATCCTCGCCTATTGGCCGATACGTGGTGCCGTCATATTTCTCAACGGAATATTTCGAGGCCGAAAAATTAAGACGAAAGCGAGCAGTTTCTGACACCGCCTGCATCTTGATCCTGCTGAGGTCGGAGTGAAGCTGGCGAGCGGCGCTGCGAAGACGATAGGTGGGTAATAGGGTCGTCCAGTGAGGGACGGAGATTGCTGCCAGAATGGTGACTAGAGCCAGGGCAACCAGGACTTCTAAAAGTGTGAAGCCCCTTAGCCCTCCTAAAGTCCTACGGAGAATCTGTGGTGCTGCGCAGCTCTGAGCAGCCATAATGGTAGGCTATATTGCAAGGCCGTCGACCAAGTCAAGTTAAAAGAATCAGAATGTCGAGTCAGACAAGAAGCAACTATCAGTTAGTTGATTAGTATCTTGACTTGTGACGTTTTCTCGAAGGTGCGTATCCCTCGGGCCGAGCCCTTCCGAGCACGGTCAATGGGTCTCTGCCTTGTAGGCCGCCTGATTCTCGCTACGCTCGGAATTTCAAATCTCAGATGTACAATTTGAAATCTGAAATTTGCAATCCCGAAGGGGATGTGCCCGCGCTCTTCAGGACTCGCCCCTCGGTTGCTTGATGGCCACTTACTTATGAACTCCTTAGTAAGTCGCCCTTTTCGAACTGTAAGAGAACGTTAAAACTAGGCTTGATGAAAAGTCGAGTCCGCTTCAGCTTAACTCTTCAAGGGGTGGAAATTGTGGTTATCGAGATCTTAAAAATAGAGGATAAGCCACACGAGCCCATTTACTATGGTTCGAGCCGCTATCGAGATGACTACGTTTGATGTTGAAATGGTACTGAGTCTGGTGTTACCCAATCATCTGATACCCATTTGCCGGTATGGATGCTCTATTTTAGCTTCTGCAGTTGCCGGAGCGCAGCAAAATTCTGCGGATCGATCTTCAGGGCCTCTTGGTAGGCCCCCCTTGCTCTGCTGCGATCTTCCCTCAAGAGATAGACCCGACCCATCTCAACATAGGCTGAGGCATCGGTAGGGTAGGCCTTAACCATCCTTTTTAGCTCCTGGAGGGCCACATCGAGCTTTCCTGCCTTCTCGTAAGCCCGAACCAGATGTCGGCGAACCTTAAGGTCCGAGGGATTGAGGCTGAGTGCCTGTCGATAAAAATAGAGTGCTTGTTCCACCTCCCCCATCTGGAGGTAACAGAAGGCTAGGACATCCAGGGTGGTGGCATTCTGGGGATCTTTCTTCAGGGAAGATTGATAGTATTTGGCCGCCTCGGGAAATCGTTTTTGCTTTCGATAGGCGTCTCCCAACCGACGTTGGAAGAGAGGGTTGTCGGTGTCAATCTTTACGGCCGCCTCCAAACTCGCCACGGCCTTTCCCGGGAGCTTTTGGCGGAGATAGAGAAGTCCCAGCTGGTAGTGGGCGAGGGCAAATTGGGGATCGATGCTGATGCTCCTGCGAAAATCTTCCAATGCCCGGAAATGCTGCTTCTTAGCGACGAAGATCTGCCCGCGGTGAAGGTAGGCCCCTGCATGGCGCGGCTCCTTGGCCAGGATCCGGTTCAAATAATCGAAGGCCTCCGTCAGGTTCCCCTTCACCATGGCGATAAGGCTCCACTCGTACAAGAGATCTGTCTCGTCCAGGCGAGAAGGAGGGACGCCATCGACGGGCGGAAAGCGAGTTCTGCGGCTGGCGTTCAATAGGCGAACGTTCACCTCAGCGGTATTGCTATGCAGGGCCTTGGGTGCAGAAAACTCCAATAGGGGGAGATCATCTCTGTTCAGTGCGCCCTCCTGGGCGAAGGCGGCCGCATCGTCCGGGGTCAGAACGAAAAAGGAGAGGAGACCGAGAGGAGACCGGACGCTGACGCTCAATAGGTCACTCTTAACGCCCGGCATGGTGTCGAGGCGTTGCTCAATCTCGCCCGAGCGGAAAACGAACGGAGCAGAGTGGCCGATCAAGAGGTAGTCATTATCGGAAGGGTTCCATATGGTGGTGTGAGGAAAGACATGGAGAAAGGTCCGCACGATCATCTGAAAATCCTGTGGCCAGAGATTGTAGCCGTGGATCCACTGTCCCACGATCCCACGGGGTTTCAGCAGGCGCTTGAGATCTTGAAAGAACTCGACTGTGTAAAGACTAGCCACACCCGCCATCCACGGGTTAGAAGGCTCCAAGGCAATGACATCATACTTCTCGGATGACCACCCCACAAAGTTTCTCGCATCTTCGAGAATCAGGCGGGTCCGAGGATCCTGTAAGACGTGACGATTCTCCGTAAGGAAGAACCGAAAGGCCTCAGCTACAGCCGGCTCAATCTCAACGATGTCTAGTCGGTTGATAGGGTACTGGGCAATGGCCCCGGCAGTCATTCCGGAACCCAGGCCCACCACCAGGACCGACTCTGGCTTGGGATGCAAGAGGAGAGGGATATGTCCTAACATGAGCTGTGTGATCTTGTCCGCCGACGTGCTTGCGTCAGTCTTCCCCGCAACGATCAAAAATCGCGCCTTGCCGTCCTGGATGACTGCCACGGTTCCGTTGAGTCCTTCCCTGTGGTAGATGACGGTCCCGTTTCTCCGAAACGGCTTCCCCTCTCGCAGTTGCCTCAAATAGGTCTTGGGAT
>JACZXR010000449.1 GCA_022571535.1 Deltaproteobacteria bacterium
GCAGCCAAATACCTCGATCCACCCGTCGAGAGAGTTGAGATCCCTTTTGAAAACAAGTCGGTGGTCGGCTATTTGCAGATTCCGCGCGGCCTGGATCGCCCTCCGGTGGTCATGCACTGGGGAGGAGTAGACGGCTGGAAGGAGGATCGCAAGGGAGCTAGCGAGGCTTTTCATCGGCTTGGCTTGGCCACATTCACCATCGATGTGCCAGGGGCGGGGGAGAGCCCGCTGCTCGCCCACGAACCAAACGCAGAGCGCACCTTTTCCGTGGCGATGGACTACCTGGAAAAAAGGACCGACGTGGATGGAACACATATCGGTGCCATGGGGGGCAGCTTTGGCGGCTACTGGGCGGCCAAGATGGCCTTCGTAGAGCCGAAGAGGCTCAAAGGAGTCGTAGACTGGGGAGGAGGGGTCCATCTCACGTTTCAGGAAGAGTGGTTACGCCCTGCGCTCACGGAGCGCGCGGCACAGTACCTTATGGGACCGAGTAGTCTTCTCGAAGCCCGCGGGTACATCTTCCGAACTAGATCTCTCGAAGAGGTTTTACAGATCGCACCCCAACTCTCCCTCAAGACACAGGGTCTACTCGACCAGCCCACTGCGCCCTTGCTATTAATTAATGGGAAGAAAGACGATCAACACCCGATTGAGGACTTTTATCTCCTGATAGAGCACGGTGATCCCAAAGACGTCTTCATATTCCCGGAGGGCGGACACATGGGGCGAGTTCCGGGTCAGTCGAACGAGCCGGCGTTGGCAGTGCTGAGCAATTGGCTTAAACAAAAGCTGACTTCTACTGCAGCTCCTTCTTAAGCCATCGGATAATCGTCGGAAGCGTCTCAGCAGTCTGGCCCATGTGACCCCCTGGAAAGACCCTCGCGGCTTTCGGGCTACCGTGTTCCAAAAGAATATGCAGGTCTTCGATCGGGGTCTGAAGGTCCTCCTTCCCGTTGACGATGAGCATAGGGCAGGAGGGTTTATCCAACCACCCTTGCGTCTTGAGGGAAAGCGAAGGGAATAATTTGACTGTTTCCTCTAAATTCTCGAGCCCGAAGGCCAGTGCCCGGGCGAGCTCATGGTCCATCAAGTAACTCTCCGCATTGGTCGACTTACGCTGCCACTCTTCCTGAAAGAAATAGTGTACGCCCCCACCCCAAACAACAGCGGCATTCAGCCGCTTGGCTTCGACAAAGGCCATCTTTGCTGCCCAGTACCCCCCGAAGCTGCGCCCGAGAATCGCGATGCGCCGTGCATCGACCTCCGGCCGCTTTTCCAGGTAATCGATCACTGCGCTGAACAGGGTCTCAGCCGTGGTGGAACCTTTAATAGGACTCTCGCCTACTCCCGGCATGTCGACTGCGCACGATCCCAACCCCCCTTGGAGTAATGCCTCGTCATAATCACGACACTCAGCCTTATAAGAATCGATTCCGCCAAAGTTGATCACCACAGAGTGCTTTTCCTCCCCGCGCGGTAAGCGAAGATAGGCTGGGATGATCTTGTCTCCGAAGGGGATCTCCAACCGCTCCATTGGTGGATCAAAGTAGCGACTCGCCTTGAGGAAAAGCTCGAGGCTCTTGTGGAAGGATTTCTTTTTTCCCGAGGTATACGGCACAGGATAACGTCCGATTGTGTAGTAAGTATAGGCCATTAAATAGGCATCATGCGCCTCCCGTGAGCGTCCGGCCTGTTCATGATTCATCCCCTCTTCTTCGTACGGCTTCGCCGCCCGGGACCACTCGGTAGCCCAGTGGTCAGGATCCTTACTGCTTAACCGCTCCAACACGGACTCCACGTCGCTGCTCTGAGCACGGCGGAATACAGTGCGTTTGCCCGTGCGCTCCCTGATAATCTCTTTCATTTCTTCCAGGCTCTTCAATCGGCCCATCTGTCTATCTTCCCCCTTTAAAATCCAGCTGTGCCCTCAAAAGCGTACGCATGTAACGTCTCGGGTGAGCCGCACGAGCTTTGTGAGTGTCGGTCTCCATCCGATTGGTTATGCAGCGTCCAATGGTGAAATACGGTCAATCTTACTCTTTATGTCCCTTGCCGCATCCCAGAGATCAACAGCTCGCTGGGCGTTTAGCCAGAATTCAGCGGTGTTACCGAACAAACGAGAGAGACGTAACGCCATCTCTGGGCTCACTGCACGACGTTCCCGAAGCAGCTCATTCACGGTCTGCCGCGACACCCCAAGGGCCTTGGCAAAACCCGATACCATCAGCCCGTAATCAGGCAGGAAGTCCTCACGCAGCATCTCACCTGGATGGGTGGGTCGAATCTTTCTTTGTCCTTTATTGGGAATACTCACTTCGCACCTCGCATTAGTGGTAATCGGTCATTTCGACGTCATAGGCGTCACCGTCCAAAAACCTAAAGCAAATCCGCCACTGATCGTTCACAGAGATGGAATACTGGCCTGCTCGGTCCTTCAGCAATTTATGAAGTCGGTTGCTGGGAGGAACCTTCAGGTCTTCCAAGCACGTTGCTAAATCGACAAACTCTAGTCTCCGTAGGGCCCTTTTCCAGATTTCTGAAGGGAATCGCTTCGATTTCCCTGTCTCGTACAACTCTTGGGTGTGCCGGTCCGCAAAAGTTTTAATCACGGATCAAGTGTAATCTGTCACGTGACACTTGTCAACATCGAAATAGAACGCCATGCATAGTGTGATAAAAAGGTCTTCATTTGCAACCGAGGGGGTGTGTTCCGAAGAAAGGGAAATATCCGACACTGAACGTTATCATAGAGAGAGCAGGATATAGCAAGAGAGAGATATCACCGCGATGGGCACGAAGGACACAAAGTAAAATCTGATTATGAAATTCTTCGTGGTTTTCGTGTACTTCGTAGTAGACAAACACAATTACACGTTACTGGAGCTGATGGTTTAGCCCGATCCGAAGAAATAATCGAGGTATATGCGGTGCTGAGCCCCATATGACAGCAGGTACCGCATTTTGATCTTTAGTCTGCAACTATACTAAAGGTGACTTGCTGATTCG
>JACZXR010000450.1 GCA_022571535.1 Deltaproteobacteria bacterium
TGGGGTTATGGCCCTGCAGTTAGGGTTGGACCATCCGAAGATTTTCAAGTCCCTCATCCTTGTTGGTTGCAGCAGCGGACCAGGAGGGAGATACCAGGAACGGATCGACGGCTATACGGAAGGGGTGGAAAAGTATCACATCCAGCACCTAAGAGCGCTTGTGAGCAAAGATTTCTCTGATAGCAGGTTGGGAGGCTATCTGCTAAAGAACTTCACCGAGTGGGACAAACGACTTAGCTCAAAGGCAATCATAGAGATCTTCAAGGCACTTCAGAATCGCGACGTTACCAACCGTCTCGGAGAGCTCAAGATGCCTGTCCTGGTGATTAACGGGGAGTTTGATAATTCCCTGCCGCGTAGTCGGGAAATGAGCCGAAGGATAGCGGGGGCGATCCATCGGATGATTCCCAAAACAGGCCATGCATGCTGCCTGGAGGATCCAATGGCCTTTGATGAGATCGTCATTGACTTTCTGAAAACCCACGGCTTTGTTCCCCAAAGCTGAGATTTTTATCGAGGAGGAAGACAGAATTATGGCAATTAGACTCTTTCAGTCACAGACTTCTATGTTTTGCGAGAAGATCAGGATTGTGCTTGCGATAAAGAATGTTCCCTACGAGGTCGTCGATGTGAAGAAAGATGACCGGAAGTCCCTCATCGAATATTCTGGGCAGAGGAAGGTCCCCGTAATGGACTTCGACGGTCAACGCATTATCGATTCTACCCTTATTGCAAATTTTCTGGAGGAGAGGTTCCCTGAGCCAAATGTCTACCCTCGAGGGGAGTCTGAAAAGGGGTTATGCCTAATGTTGGAGGACTGGGCGGATGAGGTTTTGAACATGACTATCCGTGGCCTCCGCCGTGCAGAAAACGAGGAGGCACGCAAGGAGGCAGAGAGGGGACTGGAGGTTCACATCCGAAGTCTCGACCATTTCTTTAGCGGGAAGGGGTTCGTCTTTGACCGCATGACCATGGCCGATATTGCGATCTTCACCCAGCTCCACTATCTCTATACCGTGATGCAATACGAGATCCCGGCCAGTTATAAGACAGTTCATGCCTGGGTGGAGTTTATGCGTCAGACGCTAAAGCTCTCTTCACTTTATGATTCAGCGGCATGAAGGATTTTGACCTGATCACCTTTGATTGCTATGGGACCTTGATCGACTGGGAAGCTGGGATCTCCGAGGCCTTTAGGAAAGAGGCGGCCAAGGATGGGATTGATTTGAAACATAAGGAGGTCGTTGCTGCCTATGCAACTGCTGAGGCTGAAGTAGAAGGAAAGGAATTTGTTCCCTACCATCGTGTCCTCTGTGAGGCAGCACACTTCTGCGCCCCTACATTGGGATGGGAGTTGACGGAGCAACGGGCGGCCTAACTAGTGCGAAGTCTACCTGCCTGGCAGCCTTTCCCTGATACGAATCCCGCGCTGGAGAGGCTGGCCTCCCATTTTCATCTCGGAATTCTCTCCAATGTCGATGATGAGCTTCTGGTAGAAACGCTCCGGCATTTCACCGTCTCGTTTGAAATGATCGTTACTGCCGAACAGGTGCGCTCCTACAAGCCACGAGCGGCTCATTTTAAAGAGGCGATGAGCAGGAAGGGGACTGCCCGCTGGCTTCATGCGGGTCAGAGTTGGTTTCATGACATCCAACCAGCGCTAGAGCTGGGGGTTCCGGTAACCTGGATTAACCGCAAGTCAAAACCCATGCCTGGAGGGGAGCGAAAACCACGCTATATAGTCAATGACCTTACAGGGTTGGCTGACCTGCTTGGGGCATAAATCCGAATACGTGAACGAGGGGTTTTCTTGGCGTCGTGTTGGGGCAACTGGCTAAATTTCGGAAATTCTCCTTAGCTTGAGATTTTTCCGCCGGGCTCGTTCCAAAACATATCGGCCTACAGCCAGGTCCTCGTCGGCGATACCGTTGGACTGGAACAGGATCCTTTTAGGGTGATTTTTTGGTCCGCCGCTGGAGACGATCCTTTCCAGGGGAACGACATCATCCCAACCGATAGTGCCCGATTCGCAGGCCGCAATGAGGTCGCCGCTGTCGTGTTGTGCGGTGGGGATATCGTCAGTGACAACGAGATCCATCCGGCGGATGAGGTCCATAGAGACCTCGTGCTTGACTGGTTGATTTGCCCCCATTGTGATGATCAGCGTCTCGTCCTTAAGGTTGCTGCCGTCGATAAGAGGAGAAGTGGAGTCCGTTGCCAGCACAAGGATATCAGACCTCTCTTTTATCTCCCCGACAGATGAGGACTCTGTTAGCTCTACCGAAAGTGCCTGTCCCATCTGCCGGATAAATTGCCTCGTCTTCTTGGGGTTGCGTCCGAAGACAAGGACTTGCTTGACCCCGCAGGCTCGCACGATGGCCTCTACCTGGAATGTTGCCTGCCAGCCCGGCCCGATTAGGCCCATGACCTCAGATCTCCTGGGCGCGAGGTATTTTGCCGCCACGCCGCTTGCGGCTCCTGTGCGGAGGCTGCTCAGATATGCGGCATTCAGCACCAGCTTTATTTCTCCTGACCGCCCGTTGTACAGGGTGATCGTATTCCCTGCGCCGGCATAGGCACGCAGGCAAAGAAGGTCCCATTTCGAATGCCAGGCAGCCATTATGTTGAGCTGTTTGTTGCTACCCTTGAGCCTTCGCCGGGGGAGGCCCCGGACCTTCTCGGCCGCTCGGTCCCGAAAGATATTTTCGATGGCCTTGAGGGCTTGCGGCATATCGATGAGTTTTCTTGTTTCCTTCTTGCCGATGATTTGGGCCATTTTTATTTGCCACCTTTCAGGTGCGGTATAGCTCATAGTGGGTCTTGTGGCAAGTCGGCGCGGTTAACCCCGATCCGAAAAAATAATCGAGGCATCTACGGTGTTGACCACGATATGACAGTAGTTACCGACATTTTGATCTTCGGTTTGCAACTATACTAAAGGTGTGTTGCTGATACACGCTGCGAAGGGGTGATTGATGCGCTCTGATGCTCAGCAGGGAGAATTT
>JACZXR010000451.1 GCA_022571535.1 Deltaproteobacteria bacterium
ATTCCCGCGCAACCGATCTGTCGATCCGAGACCCCGAACGTGCGCCTCAGACATGCCATCATCTCGCCGTGAGATACGCCGTTTTTCTGGATCCTCAGATAGAGATGCTCACCCTCGCCGCACGGCTCATAGAGCGGCAACTCCTCGACCAGAAAATCCTCCGGACACCCCTTGATGACTCCCCCGATCCCCGGCACATCCTGGGTCATGAATCGCTGCGGCAGAGGATTATTGATAGTCGTGAGCGGCATGGGGAGAATTTACCACGGAGAACACAGAGTCACACGGAGAAAGAGTGGAGAAAGGAACAGGTAGTTATGGAAAAAAAGAGCAGAACATAAAAAATCACATCTCTTTAATAATCTATTCCTCTTTCTCCGTGCCCCTCCGTGCCCTCCGTGGTGAATCTCTTCAGTGTGTGTGCCGCTCCAAGTGGCGGACTCATCGAAGGAGAATGACCATGACGCCGGATTTGGCCGATCTCGCTGAACAGCTTCTTGCGATCGGCTTCATCCTCCTCCTCTTTTTGTTGTGTGGACTCATCGCCCATGCCATCTACTGCTCCATCCTCCCGCAGGAGCACCGTCCAACCGAGCCGAGCTGCGGCGAATGCTTCTACGCTGTCGGCGGCATCGAGTCCTTGCGCTGTCCCGAGTGCGGCAGCTACTCGGATGACCCAGATACGCTTTTTTCCCTAAGTAACGGTTTTGTCCCAGCACCTGAAAGGGACTTCATTCTGGGGGAGGTACTATGTCATACCTGTGACATATCATTCGACGTGGCACGCTTGGTTGACCCTAGAGATTTAGAAAAAATCTTAGAAGAAATCGGTGCGGCCGGCTCTGTGGAGGGCGGATTCAATCAGAAATTATTAGAGCGTTATCAAAATGCAGTAAACGATATTGAAACATTAAAGGGACCGGAAGAAAGGACCGAAGACGGGCGAATTAGAGAGAATAAGGGACAGGCAGAAGCCGATTTCGAGTTTCTAAACATGGAAGATAATCCAGATTTTAAAAAAAGAGCGCCTATAATACCCATGGATACCCTTGCGCTTGCTCGCGGTGTACGATTGGCAATAACCCGGTCTCCCGATCGCGTCTTTTGCTGCACCATTGGTCCATTTACTCTGGTTCTAAGCCTGGAACAGTTGGGAGAGGTAAGGCCATCTTATGCAATGCACGTGAGCATCTGCAATAGAATCACTAGAGAGCGTCTGACTGACCCACAGGTAAATTTCCTTATCTCACTGTTCTTCGGGTTGAAGGATTCCGACGAGTTATATGAGCACCCACCTTTGATCGGCAAGGATGTCGAACACTATTACATACCATGGCCCACTGAAAATCTCCTAACCTGACGAATAGGCGCTGATACTGGAAAAGGGATAGATCCGGGGTAGGTATTTTCTTAGAACTAGGAATTCCCCAAGTTCGGCGACCCTTGCCATAAAGCCTGATACCCTGCTCTCTCTGCCGAGACTAAGGCACCCTACTTCACCATAAAATGAGCAACGCAAATAACCTCACCAGCTTCCTCCACGGTCGAAATCAACACCTTCCACCTTCCTGCGTGTGCTTTGGGAACAATTTTCTTCGAGCTCCAGATCCGCCAATTTGGGGACACACCGACCATCAAATCCACTTCCGCTACCTTGGCATCGCCCCTGTACCAGGTGTGTCGTAAAATCCCAGCCACTGAAGACTCGATCAGGTTCCAGAAAAACACCCTTCTTTCCTTTGTCGAATCTATTACCGGCAACGGCCCTGAAGGCTCAGCTTCTTTCTCGCAGTAGGCACCCGGCTCAAATGGGGCAACAGGTTCTCTATCCACCACATCCCTGGCAAACAGCACGTCAACCAGCTTTTGTTCGGCAAAACCGTAAGAGGAAGTCGCTAGGATAGCTAAGGCTATTAGGCAGGCTGTAAAGCGTGGAAGCATAGGTCTGATAAACCCTTTTATGAAACCTGGGTTTCTGGCATTATCGCCATCTTCCCTACCTTATCTTTTATAAGAATCTTTTGTAAGACACCTTGATACCTCGCCTTATTTGACAGCTTTTGCATGAACTCAGCCTCGGTATCAGGCCCTTCACGATAAGGGGCTTTGGCAGGACAACCGTTTTTGCCAGAGGAAAGAAAGGTCCTACCTGCTTTTCCTCCTGAATGCGTGACTATTTTCTACTTACGAGCATAAAAGTCAATATGTATGTTTGACCACAGTCGCATTCCGCACTAGACAACATTTGAAAAACAAAGCTATACTGAATCAAGTTCCGAATCCGGCATACCATGCTGCCGGTGCGCGATCTTGAGCGCACCATCGATTTTTATACCCGCCTCCCTGGCATGGACGTCATGCGCCTACGCGATCAGCCGGACCAAAACATGCGGGTAGGCTATCTGGACTACGGCAGCGCGGATGAGGGGCCAGCGCTTGAGTTGATCCAGACCGGCGGCCCTGGTGAGCATGCGCAACTACCCGACTGGTCCGGTCACGTGGCTATCATGGTCTCGAAACTTTACAAGCTGTGCGAGACGTTGAAGGCGGAGGGCGCGACCCTTACCCGCGAATCCCAACCTGTTCGTCCCGGAAGTCAGGATCTCGTCGCCTGGATCCAGGACCCTGACGGGTATACCATCGAGCTGACTGAGCGCCACACCCTGACCGGCCCGCCCCTCAGACGCGCTTAAACAAGGGCGAAACAGGACGATGGGGTCAAGCATCCGCTCTCCGAGATGCTCGGCGTTCTGGCCCGCCGTCCATTATTCGAGCAGCTGAGCCTAAAAGGATTTACATCGCCAGAAATCGCCCAGTTACTCCGGGTGAATAGCGGCGGAGAGCCATCGGAAGAACTCATCTCAGCCGTAGCCGAGAAGACGGACGGCAACCCTTTTCTGGTGGCAGAAATCGCTCAGCTCATCAAGAGTCAGCCCAACGCATTCAAGGCCGGCGTAGAAGGTGCCGGCACCTTCTCCCTTCCTCAGGGCGTAACGGCCGTCG
>JACZXR010000452.1 GCA_022571535.1 Deltaproteobacteria bacterium
GTAATGATTCCAAAAGGGAATGACCCCTTTGAGCCACTGTGAATGTGCCGCTAACGGGGTTGTCGTAAAGTACTCAAAGTTATCCCAACGGTTATAAGTAAAGTCAGCCACCAATTGCGAGGCAAGTAATAGGCAGGCCCATATACCAACCACCACGCCTAGTTTCCACCATCTATCGCTTTCCGCTCTGTTCTCTTCGGGTAATAGATGATTTTCAGGAGCTGTAATTGAATTAATCTTTTCTGATCGGTTCTGCCTGGATTGCTTCTTCATCAATTCTCAACGTTTCTGCAAGCGATTCCTTGTTTGCTTTCCTTCTGGGCCTGGGCTTTCGGTTGTTACAGTCCCGCGTTAATCGATGACGTGGTTGGAGCAATGTCCCCTTTTGCTGAGCATGCAGTGACATTTTCATTGCGCTGATTCGACCACTCAATAACAGTTCTTACAATCCGCTCACTACTCTTTCCATCTCCATAAGGATTGGATACTTTAGCCACTCGATGGTACTCCTCCGGATCATCCACAAGCTGTTGAACAGCAGAGACGATGGATGAGGTCTCTGTCCCGACCAGCCGAGCGACCCCGGCCTCCAAACCCTCGGGACGCTCGGTAGTATCCCGCATCACAAGCACCGGCTTTCCCAGGGAGGGGGCCTCCTCCTGGATACCACCGGAGTCGGTGAGGATCAGATAGACTTGCCTCATGAGCCATACGAAGGCTACGTAGGACAGGGGCTCAATGAGGTGAATTCGATCTATGTCTCCCAAAATACGACGCACTGGTTCTCTGACGTAGGGGTTAAGGTGAACAGGATAGATAATCTCAATGTCCGGATTCTTTTGCACGAGCTGCTTGAGAGCCAGACAGATATTCTCGAGACCTGGCCCGAAGCTCTCTCGGCGATGGCCTGTTACAAGGACGAGTTTGCTCTTCATCGAGTTGTTAAACAGGCGAGTTGCCAAGTTAGGAGGAAAGCCATCAAGAAGATGAGAAACCATTTCTCTTGACTGACCCGGGTTACCTAGTTTCTGGGTGATTGTCATAAGGGCATCTACGACCGTGTTGCCAGTTACAGAGATGCGCGGCGGCTCAATCCCCGTACGAAGCAGGTTTGCTTTAGCCCACTCAGTAGGAGCAAAGCAGAGGTCAGCCATGTTGTCGATAAATGCGCGGTTCATCTCCTCGGGGAAAGGCCGATACTTGTCATAGGTGCGTAGCCCCGCCTCCACATGGGCCACCGGAATCTGCAGGTAATAGGCCCCTAGTGCACCAACGAAAGCTGTAGTTGTGTCTCCTTGAACCAGCACCATATTGGGCTGCTCAACCTCTAGAACATCCCGAAGTTTCACTAAGGTCCTGCTGACCACGTCAAAGAGGCTCTGGTTGGGTTGCATGATATTGAGGTCATAATCGGGTGAGATCTCGAACACGGAAAGGATTTGGTCCAGCATCTCCCGTTGTTGGGCCGTGACACAGACGACAGTCTTGATGCCCGATTGATTCCTCAGAGCCTGAATGACTGGAGCCAACTTAATGGCCTCGGGACGAGTGCCAAAGATTACTAGCAATTTCACGAGATTTCGACGGCCTCCGTAAGGAAAGGGGTCATTGTGGCCACCTTGGTAAAAGAGCAGATTTCAAAACCAGCCATAACATGTGATATTAAAGCAATAATTATGCCCAGAGCCGGCTTCTTCGCTGGCTGAGGGGCAACTATGTCCTTTTTCGCGGGTATTTAATAATTAGGCAGGCGAAATAGCCATGAAGGCAAAGCCCCGATGGCCAAAAATGCACTGATGTAACATTTTTTGTCAGTTTCTTCGGTTAAGTTCCCAGATGTTCACTGGCAGCTGCGGAGGGTTGAGATAGAGGGCAGCACCCTTAAGGCCTTACCATTTGGTGGTCCGCACGATTGCCTCTAAGGAGGCTCAAGTCGGACAAGATCGCTGCTTTGATGCTCGCGAGGTTACTGCAGGCCGAGCTGCCGCCGACGATGTGGATTCCCGGGAAAGGGAGCACTATATGCGAGAGCTTCTTTCACATTGGGGAAGGCAGGTGGGGGTCAGGACCGCAGTGATCAACGAGCCTAATTCTGTTTATGCCAAGAGGAACATTGGGTTTTCGGGAAAGGTATGGCTTAAAGCCTATCCTGTTTCTTTGTGGGATATGGGAGGAAGGTGCTCCTACTCCTATCACTCACAGAGAGCGCCGTCTTCTGTTTCGGGCAAGTCGGTTATGCTCAGCTCCCACTTTAGTTTATGACTAACTCGGATCCAGACAAATCTTAGGTTGACAGCCGCAATTGCGGGGTGGGAAAATAATGGCCAGCAGAATTTAAGTCGAAATCTTGATACTGGAGAAATTATCATCACTTGTAGCCACGCCCTCAAGATCGGAATAGGAATTCTCGTAACGGTCGTCTGCCTGGGCGGTGCCTTGTGGGGGATCGACTTCGAAGAGGTGCAAGCGGGTTTCCGACGGGCGAACTATGCAACTCTACCCGTCCTACTGGCGTTCCTCTATCTCTACTTCTGGTTGAAGGCCATCCGGTGGAGACTTCTGCTCCGACCCTTGCGGCGGTTTCAGACCCGCGAGTTGGTAGGACCTATGATGATCGGGTTCATGGGAAACAATGTCCTCCCACTCCGTTTGGGTGAGTTGGCCCGTGTCCTGGTCTTTGGGCGAGAGTTCAATATCTCTAAGACGGCTGTCCTGTCGAGTGTGGTCCTGGAGCGGGTCTTTGATACTGCGACCATTCTAGTTTTCTTTGGCGGTAGCCTGCTGCTGGTGGAACTCCCCGCATCCTACGCGGTCACAAGCCTCTATTTAGGGGGGCTGACTGCAATCGCTTTCCTGTTTTTTGCAGTCTATGTCTTCTGGACAGAGCGGTTCGTGGCAGTGGTGGAGTGGGTATTGGATCGGTTACGAATTTTACCCGCAACTTTTCGAGCCTCGCTCACCGGAATGCTTGAGTCTGGAGCCGAAGGACTTGCCTCCTTC
>JACZXR010000453.1 GCA_022571535.1 Deltaproteobacteria bacterium
GGATCTCACATATTTGCCTCTCCATGTAGAGGAGACCTTCTGGCGAATGCTTCGGTATCAGGACTTTGATGCCGCCGAGCTTTCGATGAATTCTTATTTGATGGCTCGGGACAAAGGCTCTCCCCGGTTCATCGCCGTACCAGTCTTTCCCTCACGCTTCTTTCGCCACTCATTCATTTACATCAACACGGACTCGGGGATAGAAGGGCCGGGGGATCTCGCCGGGAAGAAGGTCGGGGTGCCGGAATACCAAATCACCGCGGCTGTTTGGGTGCGGGGGCTTTTGCAGCATGAGTATGGGGTTCCACCGGCAAAGATGAAGTGGTTTACTGGTGGGGCAGAGGATCCGGGCCGTCAGGAAAAACTCAGGCCAGATTTGCCGAAAGAAATCGACATTCGATGGATCGGGCCGGATCGGACCCTGTCCGCGATGCTGGAGCAGGGAGAAATCGATGCTTTGATCTGCGCCCATATACCCTCTCCTTTTGTGCGGCGTTCTCCGAAGGTGAGGAGGCTGTTCCCTAATTTCCGCGAGCTGGAGAAGGATTACTATCGGCGCACAAAAATATTCCCTATTATGCACACCGTTGCCCTACGGGAGGAAGTGTACGAAAAAAATCCTTGGGTTGCCCAAAGCTTGTGCAAAGCCTTTTCGGAAGCGAAGAAAATTTGCGAAGAGACGATGTATAAATATTCGGCCCTTAAATATATGCTCGCGTGGTCGATCGCGGAGATAGAAGAGGAGAGGGATCTTTTTGGGGACAATCCTTGGCCTTATGGCCTGGAGGCCAACCGGCACGTCCTGGAAACCCTTGTCCAATATTCCTATGAGCAGGGTCTAATCAAGAAGCGAATGGACATTGAAGGCCTCTTTGCTCCTAATACCCTGGACGATTTTAAGGTATAATTCTCATTACTGAGATCTCAATGCCGTATCCAGAAGACACAGGGAAGGTTTTTTGCATTTATGGCTGAAGAGAAAACCACGCCTATTGAAGAACTCAAGTGGTGGATTGATCGTGGGCCGGTAAAGGAGCGGGAGAAGAAGGCCGAGCCTCCCCAGGGCATTATTGAGAAGTGGGCCTATGAAATACTTAAGGATTACAATCAGGAGCGGGCACTTCAGAGTATTGTCGATATCAACCAGAGGGTAATCGGGGAATTTTCTGGGCCTCAGCGTGAATGGGTCTATTTGTCCCTTGGTGTGGGGAGATATCCTGTCAATAAACTGGCCAGGATCAAGGAGGCGTTAAGGCTCCCTCATAATGCGCGGGCCCTGGCCATTGATGCCGGCTATTCGGTCAGGGTGTTAATCACAGGAGAACCTGTGGGAGAGAAGTTCATCGATATTAACTTTACCGAGGCCCCATCGCTGGACTACTGGGTCAAAGGCGAGCTGGTCAAAGAGAGACTTTTCTCAAATATCGAGGAGGCGCTAAGGAAGCTGAGGTCCTCGTTACACGGTTACTTGAGCGTGTCGGACTTGAACTAGTGGCAAGCGCAGGTATTCGGTGTGCAGCCGCATCCGCCGCTGGCCATTCCCTTTCCTGCATCATTCCCTGGAGAGCGAAAGATAGAGAGTTTTCGCTCCACCGCATGGCTCTCACACCTGGGGCAGGCGACGGTCTCTCGTGAAGAAAGTAGGAGCTCCTCAAAGCTGTTCTCGCAATGCTGACAACTGAATTCGTAAATGGGCATAGCTCATCCCTCTCGCGTCACTCTTTACGGTCGCTTCCCTTGGCCTCGCCTCCATCACCCTTTTTACCGAGGGGATTATTAAATGGAACGCAGGCTGTAATCTCCAGGCCATAACCCGAGAGGCCTATGAGATTTCTCGGATTGGCAGTGATAAGCCGCATCTTATGAACGCCGAGATCTCTCAAGATCTGCGCCCCGATGCCGTATTCTCTAAAATCCCTTTCTTTTTCCCGTTTCTTGCCGATAGGGCCCATTCCTTTTCCCTCGGTTTGGAGGTAGAGGAGAATCCCTTTACCTTCCATGGCCATCATCTCCATGGAGTGGTTGATCACCGAGCCGGTATCGAAGAGCTCAAATCCGAAGACATCTCCAGGGACATATTTAGAGTGGACCCGCACCAGGGTATCTTCGTCAGGTGTTATATTTCCTTTCACCAGCGCAAGGTGCTCGCTCTGGTCAACGTGGGTATTGTATACCACCGCCTTGAAATCTCCTCCGAGTCTGGTTGGGAGATGAGCTGAACTGACACGGTAAACCAGGCAGTCATAGTTAAGCCGATACTGAATGAGATCCGCGATCGTGATCAGTTTGAGGCCGTGCTCATCGGCGAATTTCTCCAAGTCAGGAAGCCGCGCCATCGTGCCATCGTCCTTCATGACTTCGCAGATGACCCCAGCGGGATTAAGCCCAGCCAATCGGGCCAGGTCCACCGATCCTTCAGTCTGGCCCGCACGGACAAGGACCCCACCTCGCTTTGCTTGGAGCGGAAATACGTGCCCAGGGGTAACGAGGTCCTGAGGCCCGTTCTCCTCGGCGATTGCCATGAGAATGGTTTCCGCCCGGTCTGCAGCGGAAATTCCCGTGGAGACGTTCTTGACCGCGTCGATACTTACGGTAAAGGCCGTGCCAAAGGGAGAGGTGTTGTCCGACACCATCATGGGCAACTCTATTTGCATCACTCTCTCTTCCGTCAACGGCAAACAGATCAGGCCTCGGCCGTAACGGGCCATAAAGTTAATGGCCTCCGGGGTCACCTTCTCTGCTGCCATGCAGAGGTCTCCCTCGTTCTCTCGGTTCTTGTCATCCATCAGGATGACCATCCGGCCCTGGCGGATATCTTTTATGGCCTCTTCAATGGTTGCGATCGGCATGGGGTCCTACTTTATCATCTTCTCTTTTAAGATCAACGAGGAGCGCTCTCTTCCATTTCGGTGATGATCTCTCTTGCCCCACGCAAGGGGTCCCTTGCCTCAACGATAGGTCGCCCGACGACGATATAGTCTGCTCC
>JACZXR010000454.1 GCA_022571535.1 Deltaproteobacteria bacterium
ACGAGCAGAGATCGAAGGTCATGCCGATGAACGGGGGACAAACGAATATAACATGCCCTCGGCGCCAGAAGGGCGATGAGTTTCCACGTTGCCCAATCCATAAGGGTTATGAGGTGACGTGGCTTTTCGACCGACCGACTTAGAGAAATTCAAGAGGCTAAACTGACCCACTACCCATTACCTTGGAAGGAAAGGAGCCCCGCAATGAGCTATTTGTTTTCTTCTCTCCTAGCCCTCATTTTAATTCTGGGAGCCAACGCGGTATCAGGAGACGAACTGGCCGAACCCGGTAAGTGGAAAGCTGAGGAACCTTTAGCGTCCCCCGGTTTTGTTGAGCACAAACCTGTCATAGTACAATCAGACACAGTACGTCGCTACAGAGTTTGCAGTTCGGCAGATAGTAAACGGATCGTCAAAGTAATCTCTGATCGAGTAAGCCAAGATCTTCTTTCTGGAACATGTATCGATGTAGAAGGGAGAAAAATCACGATGCGTACAGATGGTCGAGGCAAGGCCAGCGGAACCTACCAAAACTTGGATTAACCCTGCGAAACTAACGAGTTTGGATTTCGTTCTGCTCTTTTCGTTTTTGGTATGGATAGCTGGTAGGCCGAAGAAAGGAAAGAAAAGGGTGCCAGAAAGCGTCTCGGAATCTGAACATTTTCTTCGTGACGACTGTTCGCTTCCTAATTGACCCGCCACCACTCAACCAGCAGCTCTTTCATAATACCGTTCCTGTGCCATCCTGTAGTGCTTCCTACATAACTGACTCTTGAACACTTTTGACCGACAACTGGTGCATAGACCCATCTTTCGGTGTCTTCTCTGATAGGCTATGGCTGCCGTCCTGTGCTGCTGGGGATACGTTCTAAGCCTTCTCTTCTGGCTACATCGCTTATGAAACCTCTTACCACCGTGCCGTTCTTTTGGCTTGATTAATTTCCTACATTCGGGACAGAACAGAGGGTGGTGTGTCATCCGCCATTTCCTCATCCTCGTTAGGCAAACCTGACAGTGCAGCATCCCGGTTTTTGCTTTCCTACTACAATTAACACAAAGCCCGAGCCGTCTATGCCGGGCTCTGAACCGTTTAGTAGCTTCGGATTTTGGGGTCATACTGCAATTAGCCCCTACGTGCTTTTACCCTCTAGCCCTCTTCCATGCTCTCTTGCCTCTCTAACTGCCTAACCCGCCCAAGTATTTGAAGGGAAACCGGGTATAAGCAAATCCAAAAAATCACCCAAGAATGATAAGAATCTTCCTTTAAGGCGATGCCACAACAAAAGGCTTTGAATTGTTTCAACCACTAGGCCTTAGAAAGGATTCAGCGTGGGGGAAACAAAAAAGCCAGCACACCCCTCACGAAAAATCGTAGAGAGCGGCTGACTCTAAATGATTCATTTTTCCCCCGCGTTGGCCTCACTCACACCGGAAGCCTGATCAAAGTTGGGGGAGGCTGTAACTTACTTCCTAACTCACCTTACTAGTAAGTAGGGTGTGGAGGTGTATGTCAATAGGCTAAAAAACGGCGTATTGGCGGGCACTTACAGGCCGATTTCATCCCAAGACGCAATTAATCGACGCTTTAAATGAGTCCTGAGAACCTCCTTGACACAGATCACCCTCAGCGATAGTGGGGCTTTATGTTCCGCGGATACGACATCTGAGCGGTTCTCCGAGAGGACATCCTACTGAGAATACTGCACGTCGACGATGAAATTGGACAGAACAGTTATTCTGTCTAACGATGAAGGATATCTGCCCTCTTTCGGTGTCATCACCGATGGAAAGACCCATGATGCCGCTTGGCGGCGCTCTTCTGGACATCTACGGATCGCACAATGACGCTTATTTGGCTAGTAAGCAACGCTACTTGGAGGGGCTGCGGGCATTTCTCGCTGAGCTTGACTTGACTCGATCTCGATTGAAGCGATAGGCAAGCACGCTTACTAGGATGGCAACGACTCCGACAAAGATCAGGCGAATACCCTCCCGTTCCAGGAAGCTGGCGCCAAGATAGACCGTGCCCAACGCATACGGTAGCTCGACGATCCCCAACGCAGCAAGGTAGGGCCAGAAGCGGTAACGCAAAGTACCCAAGACATACCCCGGGATCTCGGATGGCAAAGCGGCCTGAAAGAGAACGATATGCAAGAATCTGGTACGCCCGCTCAATTGCTTCTCGAAGTTGGCGATCGTCGACTCCCCGACGATTCTTGTGACTACCGACCTGCCTAAGTACCGGCCGACGGCGAAGGCCACCGCGCCACCGAGAAACCAGCCGATCCACAGGAGTATCAAGGTGACTGTAGCACCCCACGCATACACGCCGACCGGGACGAGGATTGCGCTCGAGAAGAAAACCAACATGGCGGAAACCATCGTGAGCAGCACAAACAACAGCATGCCCAGCACCGGAACGCGCGAAATGACTCCCTCCGCGAAGACAATGATCTCCTCGCTCTTCGCGTGAAGTGCATCCGAGGCCGCAATGAGTCCAGCCAAGATGACAACGACGCCAAGAATGAGAATGTATCGTTCATATGGGCGGGGGATGTGCACTTGAAAATACTACCCGGCCGTCTCGGCCAATGCCAGGGTTGACAAGATCGCAGGGGAGGCGAGAACCTGCTCGATCTCAACCGTCGATCCCTCGGAAGTTCCCATGAGCGAACTCCAACGCCCGATTCTGCTGGCTTTCATCTGGGCGACGCAGGTTCTGCCCTTCAACATACCCAAGCTCGTGCAGCTTTTGGCGGAATGCAACGTGGATGGAGCTGGTAGGAGGCCTTGGAGAAAAACGTAGCACACCTACCCGATAGACCTCTCCCGCCTGCTGCGCCTCAGCAGGCAACGGCCCGGCGAGCAGTCCGAGGACTAGGGTAACGACGAGCGTGACTGGTCTGAGCCTCATAGTAGTCTCCTCTTTTGACCTGATCCTGGGAGCGTGACTAGAAGCCTTATCAACGATGAG
>JACZXR010000034.1 GCA_022571535.1 Deltaproteobacteria bacterium
ATTTCTGTCGACTGATTATAGCCCTTTACCGGCAGGGGGTGAAAGTCGTCGTTTTCGTCGGCCCCGAAGAGAGAAAATTGACTGAGCTCTTCAAGCAGGGGCTGCAGCCTGATATTCCTTTGATTTTTGAGCCTTCCCTGCGAATTTTTGCCGCTATGATCTCGAACTGCTATCTCTTTATAACCTGCGATAGCGGCCCAATGCACTTGGCCTGCGCCGTGGGTGTGCGCACGCTAGCCATATTTCAAAACCCCGATTGCAACCACTGGGGCCCTCCTCCAAGCCTGTGTCGAATCCTTTACCAACCCGGGGGTGTCTTGCCTATTGAGGTCTTGGAGGTTTCTCTTGCAGAGTTGTTTCATTACCCCGTCTCAGTTGAAAGTCTCTCTTGAGTGTTCCTAAACCCGGAACTTTGGGAAGACCGCTTGGCGATACCTGTTTTGCGCAGGGTTGGCATGTCTACTCGCCCGTGGCCTCTGACAGTTTCTGCTTCATCCTTGAGACCAGCTCCTCGTAGGAAGACCTGGTTATGACCCGGTTGAACTGGGATCGGTAGTTGTTGACCAGGCTGATATCTTCAGCCACTACGTCGTAAATTTTCCACTCGTTCCCCACCTGATGAAGCTTGTAATCGAGCAGACACTTACGTAGACAAGATCCTCAAGGGCGCGAAGCCGGGCGACTTTCCCATAGAGCAGCCAACGAAGTTCGAGCTGGTGATAAATCTTAAGACGGCGAAGCAGATAGGGCTTACGATTTCGCCTGAGATCCTGATACAGGCGGATAAAGTCATCAAATAGCCACCTAAGATATTTCGCAGATATAATTTCAAAACCAGGACTTGTCAAGCCTTAATTTCACCTTTTATTAACTCAGCATGGGCTCCTAACTGAGAGAGAAAATCTGCTAGCTAGCTAATTATCGGTAAGAAAGGTTATGCGAAGGGGATTAGATCAACCTGGCATCAGGTTTGCGCTAAAACAAGGCAGGACTAGGAAGCGGCTGATCATATCTCGAATTCGTTCTTGGCATATTCCGAGCTTTCCATCTTCTCGCCGAATTCCACAACCAAATCTCGGATCAGCCGGTAGCGTGGTACTGGTTCAACAACCATGTTGTCCTCCAGTGGGACTTGGCATGAGAGAACAACTTTTCCGTTTACCCTCATCTGACAGGTTCTGCAGTCTTCAATCCGACAAGACCAGCGTACGGCGAGAGAGTAGTCGACCTCCTCCTGGATGTAGCGGAGGCCATCCAGTAATTTGATGCCTTCCCACCAGGGGACGGTGTATTCCTGAAATCGACCTTCGGTTTCCCTCGCACCGGGATCCCTGCGGTAGACCTTAAACCGTAATGTCCGGTCGTTCATCAATAACCCCTTTTGGATCAACAGTAGTGACGTGAACAGGCTCCGTCCGCGAGGAGACCGATCCCGTACCGGTCCGCCACAAGTAGACGTTCTTGAGCCAGTGTTCGTTGTCGATGGCCTGGCAATCATCCCGGTGGTGGTTGCCCCGGCTCTCGGTACGTTCCAGCGCAGCCCGGGCTACCAGCATGCAGGTGTCGAGCTGGTGGGGGAGAATGATAGCTGTTGCCCACTCCAGATTAAATGTTCGAGGTGAAGAGCCAACCCTTGCTTTCTGGAGTCGCTCATTTTTGGCCTCGGCGAACCAATCGAGAGCTGCTTTCAAATCCTTCTCATTTCGTAAAATGCCGACTTTTTGCCACATGATCTCTTGCATGCGTTGGCGAATCCGGACCGGGCTCTCACCCGTCTTGTTTTTGTTTTCCATCCACCTGACGATTCGTCGATGCTCGGCGTCCACCTTTTTCTTGGGAAATGAGACGTGAGAGGTCTTGGACGCAAAGGCGGCGGCTTCACGACCCGCGACCCGCCCGAGGGTCAAGACGTGGGTCAGGGCGTTACCTCCGAGACGGTTTGCCCCGTGCACACCGCCCTGGGTCTCGCCTGCAGCATACAGTCCCTCGATGGTACTCATCATATCCACACTGGTCCGGAGACCGCCACCCGTAAAGTGGGCCTTGACTCCGGTTTCCATTGGTTCCCTGGAGAGGTCGAACCCAACCGATTCGCATCGCCTCAGGTAGCTCTTGGGTATGGATTTTCCGCCTTGAAACTTGTTGAACTCGTAGTCGATGACGTCTTTGGGGACACTGGTCAGATCGATGTAACATCCACCGTGCGGGGAGCCGCGCCCAGCTGTCACCTCGTTGTAGATGGCAAGCGCAAGGATATCCCGGGTGGTGTTCCACCGCCGGGCATCGTCGTACTTACCCATGAACTCCATTCCCTCCGCGTTCAGAAATTTCCCGTGCTCGCGGATGTTGGGCCGCCACGCAGGAAAGTTCGTGAGCGTGACGTTTATGTGCGTGATCCGAGGATCCACTTGCGCCGGGATAAACTGTACAAATTCCATATCCACCATCTCGGCGCCTGCCTCGAACGCCATGCCGTGAACGTCGCCAGCGCATTCCACCGCCGTGGTGTTGAGGCGGCTGGGCCATAGACCAGCAAAGCCACCTGCGGCCAGAATCACTGCCTTGGATTTGAAGACGATGAACTTGCCTGTCTTCCAATCCAATCCGGTAACACCGGCAACTCTTCCGCCCTCCACGAGAAGGCTCGTCACCAGGATGTTTTCCATCCAGGGAACTCTCTTGCGGTCGATCTCCCTTCGCAAGGCCCATAAGATGCGAGGGCCAGTCAGGAAACCATAGTGAACGGAGCGCTTACGCGAATGGCCCCCGGGTGGCCAAACGAGATCGAATTTTCCATTTTCATTCTTTCGTAATGTTTTCCCGTCCCCCCAGCCATCCAATTCATACAGGCACTCAGGAGCCTCTCGGGCATAGAGTTCTACGAGACGCTGGTCGGCGATGCAATAGCCGCCGATGACCGTGTCGCGAAAGTGGAGCTCCGGTGTGTCATCATCGCCAACCGCGGCTGTGCAGGTGTGACCCGCCGTGATGGTTGCCCCGCTTCTCCCGAAGGTGCCGCGGTCGAGAATTAAGACCTTGGCACCGTTCTGCTTAGCATGAATGGCCGCCTCACTGCCCGCACCGCCCGAGCCGACAACTATAACGTCTGCCTCAACGATGTGAAGAGTTTTCGAGCTCAATGGGAATGCCTCCTCAGATTGGAGAATATACCTTCACGAGATGGAGAACAATTGATGAGGTTTTTCGAGTTGGCGAGAACCCCAGATTTTCCCGTTAGCCATCTGATTTTCCATCACTCATTTTCCGTGAGTCCCATCTCCCTTACATCATCTGCCGGTTCCAGCATTTCCTTAATGGCCTTATTGAGATTTTCGAGATGTTTGGCGACGATCTTCTCCGCCAGTTGTGAATTTCTTTTCAAGAAAGCATCCAAAATCTGATCGTGCTCCCGCATAGAGTAATCCAAAAAGATGTCCACGGGCCAAGCAACGTTCCGATCCCCTCGGAGGTAACTCGTCTGAATGTGCATGTGGGTGGCCTTAGGGCCAGCGCAGTTGAACGAGGTACGCACGGCAGTCCTCGTCCGTCGCGAACCGCCGCTCGAACTCGGCAAGCGTGCGAGGGTAATCTTCCATGCCGCCGACACACTACCCATTGGGCCCGGTTGAGTCAAGTGGATACCCCTCAAGGTGTAATCTCATTTGAAGCACCTTGTGATTTTTATTCCCTGCTTTTTATGATAGTCATTAGCCCGACTGAATCGATAGGATTCAACTAGCTTGTTGGAAATCGACCGGGACGAGGAGGCGTCAATGCTAGTACAGCTGAAGGTCAATGGCCGGGATGTGGCGGCTGAGATCACCCCGGCCATGAGTTTGGCTTCCTGCCTAAGAACAGAATTGGGACTCACGGGGACCAAGCTGAGTTGCGAAGTTGGCGAGTGCGGTTCCTGTACTGTCCTGCTCGATGGCAAGCCCGTGACGTCTTGTCTGGTCCCCGCAGCCCAGACGGCCGGCAGATCAGTCGAGACCGTGGAGGGGCTGGCCTCTGACGGTAGTCTGCACCCGCTTCAGGAAGCCTTCATAAAGCTGAATGCAGTCCAGTGTGGGTTTTGTATCCCGGGCATGATCATGGCTGCCAAGGCTGCTCTGGAAAAGAATGCAAATCCCACGCCAGAGGAGGTACGTTTCATTCTCTCAGGGAACCTGTGTCGATGCACGGGGTATCAGAAGATTGTGGAGGCGGTTTTACTCGCCGCCCAGGAGATGAGAGATCATGGCTGATAAAGAACTGACTGTATCTCAAGCATTTAGGAGTGTAGGCCAGCCTCTCTCCCAGATTGATTCAGCCGGGAAGACCACAGGGCTTACTCAGTACCTGCAGGACCTCTCCGTACCGGGAATGCTTCATGGCAGTATCGTACGCAGCACAATTCCTCACGGCTTGATCCGCAAGATTGATACCTCCCAGGCAGAGCGTCTTCCCGGTGTGCGAGCCATCATTACGGCCAAGGACTGTCCTGGTGTCCTCTTTGGACCCCAAAAGCCTGAGGACTGGGAGATCCTGTGTCAGGACAGGGTTCGATATATCGGTGACGAGGTGGCGGCGGTGGCGGCCACTTCTCCGGAAGTGGCCAAGGAAGCCGCCCAACTGGTTCGCATCGAATACGAAGAGCTCCCGGCCGTTTACGATCCCTTTGAGGCCATGAAGCCCGGTGCTGCAGTCCTTTGGGAACAGCATCCTGACAACATCGCTTATCGTTTTTTCATCGAGCGGGGGGATGTGGATGAGGCACTGGCCCAGGCCGATCACGTGTTCGAACATGATTTCTATACAGGCCGTTTTTACCACGCCCCAATGGAACCAATCGGCTGCATTGTCCAGTACCAGGCCGACGGAAGCTACACCATGTGGGGGCCTACCCATGTGCCCTTCCGTTCCCGCATGACCTACTCCAAAGGCCTGGGCGTATCGATGGCTAAGATTCGCATCATCGTTCCGCCCTTCGGGGGCAGCTTTGGAATGAAGTACGAATTAAACGTCAACTGTATTGCCGCCGTGCTGGCGAAAAAGTGCGGGCGACCCCTGAAATTCTTCTACAGCCGGGAAGAAGATATTAGTGCTGGACACCCCCGGATGGGGCTGCACTTCCATTTCCGCCTGGGAATCAACCGTGACGGCCGCTTTGTCGGCAAGGAAGCCCGGGTGGTGGGAACAGGAGGGGCCCGCACCTTTTGGACTCCCCCGGTATTGTCCACAGCCTGCTATCGAATCGACGGCCTTTACCACTTCCAGAACGTGCGGACTGAAGGGCTCCTGGTGTACACGAACCAGAGCCCTGCCACCTGTTTTCGGGGTTTTGGCAACGCCGAGGCTTTAACCGCCTTTGAGACATTTATCGACGAAGTGGGCGAGAAAATCGGAATCGACCCCGTCCAGCTGCGCCGAATGAATAGCGTCAAGAGTGGTGACTTAACCCTGCACGGTTGGAATATAGTCTCCTGTGGTTACCAGGAGTGTTTGGACCGAGCGGAGGAGGTTTCAGGTTTCCGCGACCGCAACCAACCCCCCAAAGTTCCCCCACGACGGGTTGTGGTGCGCGGCATTGGCTTGGCGGGCGGGAACCATATCTCCGGCAACCGTGTGATCATTGACGAATTTGATGGCTCTTCGGCCCAAGTGCGTGTGGGGTTTGACGGTCAAGTGGACGTGATCGTGGGTGACCCCGACATCGGTCAGGGTATGAACACAGTATTTGCCCAGATTGCAGCCGAGGTTCTTGGCTTAGACCCCACCAGCGTGCGCTCTTTGCCCGTCGATACCCTGATCAGCCCTCACGGCATAGGCACCCTCGGCTCTCGGGGAACCACAATAGTTGGAAGGGCCGTGCAGCTGGCCGCGGAGGACGCCCGTGCCAAGATTGTGACACTGGCGGCAGAGATGCTCGGGATGGAACCTGGAAGAGTCGAATTCCAGGGTGGGAACGCGTCTGTGGCAAAGGATGGAAACCGTCGTGTTTCAATGAGGGAGATCGGCACCGAATATTCTACCCGGCATGGGGGCGCCTATCTGGTCGGGAACGGGGACTTCACACCCCCCACGGAGTTCCCCGACGCCAGCAAATACGGTAACCTCTCCGCGGCTTATGTGTTCGGCGTTCATGTGGCGGAAGTGGAAGTGGACACTGAGACGGGTGCTGTTCGGGTGGTGAACTACTGGGCGGTGCATGACAGCGGCACGGTCATCAACCCTTCCACAGCCACAGGGCAGGTGCACGGCGGTGTGGCCCAGGGAATCTCCTCAGCCCTCACCGAGGAAGTGTTGGTCAAAGATGGATTGGTCACGAATCCCAACTTTCTCGATTACCGCATTCCGGGTTTTCAGGACATCCCGGAAATGCATGTAGAATTTGTGGAGACTCAGGACCCTTATGGCCCCTTTGGAGCCAAGAGCATTGGCGAGTCTTCCCTAAATCCAGCCGCATCGGCGGTCTGCAACGCCATTTACAATGCCGTCGGTGTGCGGGTACACCAGACGCCGGTCACGCCGGAACGACTTTGGAAACTGATGGAGACAGCTCGCCAGGGGGAAGGGAAGAAATAGGCATGGCGGAACCCAAGACCACTGAGTATGTTGTGCCTCAGTCAGTGGGAGAAGCGGTGGAGGCCCTGAGTGAGTCTCCGAAGGCTCGGGTGATCGCGGGCGGCACCGACCTCATGGTGGGGATGCGGGAGGGCCACGTACACCCGACTCGTCTGGTCGACATCACCCGAATCCAAGAGTTGATTGGGATCAGTACCCAGAACGGCTCTCTGCGAATCGGGGCAGCCACCAAGATCGATGAGATTCTTCATCACCCAACTGTTCGCTCTGAGTATCCCGCTCTGGTGGATGCGGGTCAGCTGCTGGGCGGATGGCAGATTCAGAATATGGCCACCCTGGCCGGCAACCTCTGTAATGCTTCTCCAGCTGCCGAGATGTCCGGCCCCCTGCTGGTGTTGGATGCAGAGGTGGAGGTGATGGGGCCTTCCGGAGAGCGGCGTATTCCCCTAGGCGAGTTTTGGACTGGACCAGGTAAGACAGTTCTCGAGCCCGCTGAAATTCTCACCACCATCGTTATTCCCGGCAAAGTGAGTGGGCGACTAAGTGCCTACCAGCGCGTTGATATCCGTCATTCGGTAGACATTGCCCTGGTGTCCAGTGCCGTGGGTGTTGAACTCTCCGAGGGTAAGGTGCAGCTGGCTCGGATCGCTCTGGGGGCGGTAGCGCCGACTGTGATCAGGGTGACGGAGGCGGAAGCCTATCTTCAGGGTCGCACCCTGTCCGAAGAGGTGCTGGACAAAGTAGAAGATTTGGCCGAAGCCGCTGCTGTGCCCATCACCGACGTTCGGGCCTCGGCTGAGTACCGCAGTGCCATGGCCGGCGTTCTGGCCAGACGGGTTCTTCTATTGGCGGCGGAAAGGGGTTAGGTGCCTCCCACCTCATTGAACGGTTTACTTCAAAGGCCCCAGACTTGAGGCGACTTCGCGGCCGCACGAGCAGCGCCACCTGGGTCTATGGGAAGAGTCCAATACACCAACTGATAGAGCCCCTTCACAAAAACGAGATCCCTTTCCATCCTGGATGCCGACATTGGCTCTGCACCTGCAGTGGTCCACATCGGGCCGCCGTTTTTTTTCTGGCGGCTCTAAGACTCAATTAAAGTGTCGTTTAATTGCGTCTTGCGGAGGAAGCCAGCCTGTGAGTCACTCTAAGTAGCCGCCATTCCTAGTGAAAAGACACGCCCAGAGGGTCTCAGATTGACCAAAATTTGGGACCACCTTTCGCTTGACAGGCACCCCCACTTCTAATAAGGACGTTAGCCGGACCTAGTTACAGAGCCTCCCCCAACTTTGACACGGCTTCCAGTATAACTGAGGCCTAACACAGGGACGGTAAACGTTACTCGGAGGGTGATAACGAAGGCACACTGAGCGGCGGCTATGTCAGGAATTCTTGGGTTCTTGTTGGCCATGCCCCAAAAGCGAATTCTTATCATTAAATCTATGAATTGAATGAAGGCCTGGATCTAAAGTGAAGGAGGAGCCACAATGGAAACGATTAAAGTGCTTGTCGCCTTGTTCGTTGCTGTTTTTTTACTCCCGGTTGTTTCGTGGTCGGGGTATCCAGATCCGAAGCTAATTGAAGCTGCAAAGAAGGAAGGGACTATATCCTACTGGACGACCATGTCTCTGCCCCAGAGCAAACAGGTCGTAGACGCGTTTCACAAAAAATATCCTTTCATCAAAACAGAACTCTATCGCACCGGTGGCGACGCCATGCTTAACAAGATCCTAACGGAGCATCGTGCCGGCCGGCACGCCTGGGATGTGACGGTAGCAAGCGGTGATAAGTTTTCTCTGTTTATGAAGAACAAACTTGTGGGACTTTACCGTTCACCTGAAGCCAAAAATATCGTTACAGATCTGGTGGACAAAAATGGGTATTGGACTGGATATTATGTCAACCCCTACGCGTTGGGATACAATACCCAAATGGTCAAAAAGGAAGACGTCCCTAAGACCTACGAGGAGCTGCTCGATCCCAAGTGGAAAGGGGGAAAGATATCGATCGATAACACGGCCTATACGTTTCTTTTTGGACTTATCATGGCATGGGGCGAGGAGAAAGCGGTCTCCTACTTCAAAAAGCTCGCTGCACAGGAGCCGGTTGCCATGCGGGGTAATACCAATCGGGTTCAGCTCGTGATGGCCGGAGAGTACCCTCTAATTATTGCCTACGCACCGACGATTCAAAGGTCCACCTCCAAGGGGGCGCCCATCGACTGGGTTCCCCTGGAGCCAGTCCCGGTTCAGGTCAATGCGGTCTTGTTTAGCGCCTATGCTCCCCATCCGAACGCAGGCAAGCTTTTCATCGATTTTATGCTCTCTGAACAAGGGCAAAAACAACTCGTAGGGTTCCAGCGAATTCCTACCCGCAAAGGAATAGATCCCAATCCAGTTCGGCTATTCAAGGGATATAAGCGCATCGTGGAGAAACCCCATGAGATAAACGCAAAGGACTTCTCGAGGGCGGTAAAGCTTTATCAAAAAATCTTAAAACTTCGCTGATCTGATTTTGTGAACGGACTGTTGCCGGGTCTCCGAGCGTTGTTCGTGAGTCGTTATGAAAGAGAGGCCCGAACAAGAAGTGACAGAGGTTATTGAGGTCCCTCCTGCGCCCATCTCTAAGGAGTTAAAAAAGCGCTGGTCCCACTTCATCCAAAAGGTGTACGAAACAGATCCCCTTTATCTGCCCCAAGTGGCAGGAGGGGAGATACGCAACATTTTAATTGACCAGCCATAGTCCCCAGTACTTCGAGAAGCGGCAGTCCGAACAGGGTCGCCGTTTTCTTGTCTGGGAGCGCTAAGACTCAAATCAAGCGTCGATTAATTGTGTCTTTCTAGGAAGTCGGCCTGTAAGAGCCTGCCAAGACTCCGCTTTCTAGCTTATTGACATGCCTTCCAGACTTTACTAGAGGTGGCAGGTTAAGAAGTAGGTAAAAGCCTCCCCCAGCATTGATGGGCTTCCAGTGAGATTTGAGGCCAAAGGAGGGGGAAGATGGAGAATTTTGAGCCAGCCACTCTGTTATTTAATTCGTAAGGGTGTGCTGGCTTTTTATTGGGACAATTTTGATAGGGGGTGACTTATGAAGTTTGTGCTTCTTATAGATTTTACGGATAAGGCTCGCCAAAACCCGAAGTCAATCCAAGAGTTTGCCGCCAAACAGAGTGAGAGCGCAAAGAGTTTAGGCGTTACTATAGAGCAGCGCTACTGGGGCATAGGCGGTATGCATGACATTGTAGTCGTGGCCGATGCACCCGACGGCAACGCTATTGCGAAGCTCATCACTAGGGCTCAGGCATCCGGGAACGTCGTCCCAAAAGTCATGCGCGTCCGGACTGACGAGGAGCGCGCAGAAATCGTCAAAAGCGTGACTGGTTAGTCAGGAATTGGCCGATCAAGAGGTTATATCAAAGTTAGTTGAATTTGAATGAGTGGCTCCCCCTTGGAATAATCCAGGGAAAGGCAAAACCAAAAGAAAGGAGCCATCCATGAGAGAAGACACAAGATTGAGAAAAAATGCCAGCCAGACGTTCAAGAGAATTCGTGGCAACGAACGGTGAGGGGGTTACCTATGGAGCTACGCGATCGAGTCGCATTAATCACGGGTGCTACTGGTGGCCTTGGCGCCGTGATAGCTGACATGCTCGCAGATGTGGGGACGCATGTCGCAATAACGCATCTTGGGCACCGCGATGAGGGGGTCGAGGTATGCCGCCACATCGAGGCAAAAGGGCGAAAGAGCTTTCTGGTTCATCTTGATCAGACCGATCCAGCGTCGTGTGATGCCACGGTCGAAGCAGCAGTTCAAGCGCTCGGTCGTCTCGACATCCTCATCAACAATGCAGCCTGGAACCCTGCGTTACCGATTCCGGATCTTCAGTCGCTTACACCAGAGATCTGGGATCGATCGCTTAACACCAATCTCCGTGGTCCCTTTCTTGTGACCCGGGCAGCAGCCCCTCATCTTAAACGACAAGATCAGGGCCGTGTCGTGAATATTGCGGGTACTGTGGGGTTGATTCCTAGGGGAAGCCTCGCCTTAGCTGTGTCAAAGGCCGGACTCATACATCTCACTCGTTGCCTGGCGGTGGCGCTTGCGCCGTCGATTGCGGTAAATTGTGTTGTGCCTGGCCGTTTGGAGGGCACGCGGTTTGTTGGCGTGACTCCTGCTGCAGCTATGAAAGACAGATCTCTTCTGAAGCGCACACCAACACTTGAAGATGTGGCCCGGCAGGTACTGCTCTTTTGCCAATCCGATTCAATCACTGGGCAAGCTCACGTGATCGATGCGGGAACGGTTTTTCATTAATTGTGTGCGAATCCAAAATGGGTGCGTTATTCCTGACATGTTCTCTCATGCAGGTGCGTGCGATTTGGGTAGGACTCTTTTAA
>JACZXR010000455.1 GCA_022571535.1 Deltaproteobacteria bacterium
TTATGATCTTCGGTCTGCAACTATACTGGAGGTGAGGTGCCGGTTCACACTACAAACAGGTCTTTGTTGCGGCCTGATGTGCATTAGTGAGTATTTTTTGGACTGATTAATTTCGGATCGGGGTTCACTATTTACTTTCAACTTTTTTCTATTTTATGTCCCTATACCAGGAAGTCCGGTCTGCGTGCCAGGAGTTGGGTTTCAGGCCCAGAAAAGGTCTCGGTCAGCACTTTCTCATCCATGAAAATGTCATTAAGGTAATCCTTCGCCTCATCAACCTGTCCGAGGGGGATGAGATAGTGGAAATAGGTCCTGGATTGGGATTCCTGACGCGCCGGCTTGTGGCAGTTGCGAGCAGGGTCTGGGCCATCGAGGTGGACACTACGTTGGTAGAATGGCTCCGCAGGACTCCTTTAGGGTGCGACCCAACCTTGGATCTGGTTCACGGTGATGTCCTAAAGATTCGATTCGGGGACATACTTCCAGAGCATAAGGTCAAGCTGGTTGCCAATCTCCCCTACAACATTTCTACGCCAGTCCTGTTCCGCCTTTTTGAAGAGCGTGATCGTTTTTCCCTTTTGGTTCTGATGGTTCAGAGAGAGGTTGCAGAGCGAATGGCAGCATCTCCCGGCACCAAGTCCTACGGAACCCTTTCGATCTGGTGCCAGATCCACGGCCATATTTTGGCTAAGGTCTCTGTCAGCCCCGAAGCCTTTTTCCCTCGGCCGAGCGTAAGATCCACTGTTCTCAAAATCGGTCTTCATCCGAAACCCCTCATTGCGCCTGATAATCTTCCCGCCCTTCGTGCCCTGGTTCGTGGTGCCTTTGGTCAGAGGCGCAAGACACTGAGCAATACCTTTCGCGGCTTGCTGAAAAGGGGAAGAGGAGAAATTGAGGAGTTCCTCCTCCACGAAGGGATCGATCCGCAACGTCGAGGCGAAACCCTAAGCGTGGATGAGTTTATTCATTTGGCCCAAGCCCTAAAGACAGTGACCTAGGGACTGGTGCTGTGTGGTGAGAGCCAGATATAGGTTGCAGTGACTTCAATTCCTGGTCCCTAATTCACTAGCTGAATAAATACCAGTTTTTATGCCTGAACTGCCTGAAGTCGAAACCATATGCGGCAACCTGCGCGGGCTCCTTCGTGGCCGAAGAATCATTGAGGTCGAAGTATTGGAGCGGCGCCTCAGGAACCCAGTGGGTGAAAACTTTGCTTTGGAGCTTCAAGGAAGGGCCGTTCTGGATGTGGAGCGGAAGGGAAAGTATATCTTGGTTTTGCTAGAGGGAAAGATGGCGTGGGTTTCTCATCTAGGCATGTCGGGCAAACTGATTTATGTGGACAGGGAGCGCCCCAGGGAGAGACATGACCACATTATCGTAAGGTTCGATAGTGGAAGAGAGGTTCGCTACCATGATCCCCGTCGCTTTGGCCTTTCGGTCGTGATGTCTGTGTCGGCATTAGACAGATGGCCTCAGATTAGAGACCTTGGGGTCGATCCCTTCGATCATCAATTCAGCAGTGGTTACCTCTACACCGTTGCGCGGACCTCACGGCGCAGGATTGTAGATATTCTAATGGACCAGAAGCTGGTGGCAGGTCTGGGAAATATCTATGCCAATGAGATCCTTTTCCGAGCAGGAATTCGACCGACCAGAAGAGGATGGAGGATCGGGCGCAAAAGTGCGATGAAGATCGCTCACGTAACTCCCAAGCTTCTTCGAGAGGCAATTCATTGGCGCGGGACATCCTTTTCAGATTATCGCGACGGGGAGGATCGAGAAGGGGAATTTCAAAATCGCTTGCAGGTTTATAATCGCGATGGAAAAGACTGCCTTATCTGCTCATCCCGGATCAAGAAAGTCCGGATAGGCAACCGAGGAGCCTTTTACTGCCCGAGATGTCAGAAGTAAAAATGGCGGGCATTTGAAGGATAGCACCTGAGAAAAATGATTTGTCTTTTATCGACCCAGTAGCTCATGGGATCCCTGATGGTTGTCCAACCTAATCCTTCCGTACCGGTTCTCCAGACGATCCACGTCGCTTAATTCTAGTGTTGAGACCTCTAATACGTCGTAGCCTTCCGTGACAACCATGCGATGCTTGTACGAGGGGAGACATGGAAACAATCTCCGGTTTGAGACGTCGGACATCCTTCTTGCCTTCGAGTTCGATCTCAACTTCCATTAATCCGCTGAAAATGTAGATCGTTTCGTCTTTTACTCTGTGGTACTGGTAACTGGTGTTGTTGAGGTCGGACCAAGCTATCACATTGAAATCTAAATCGAATCATTCCAAAAGTGTGTGTTTTCATGGCTTAGATTGACATTTTCAGTGTCAAAACCAATATTGTAAGGAACGGTCCCCGAAGTTCGTAGCCGCCAGTTCTTAGTAACTTCGACAAACTTTTTGCTGCCATCCGCTATGCTCTCATTCCATTTGCTTGCTCAAGTGTGAATTTCAGCTCGCAGGATTTCATCAACACAATATTTGCTTAGCTCTGCACTTTGATGTTCAAAATAGCGAATCTAAGCACTAAATCCGATCCTTTTCCGCGAAATTCAATCTAATATCAATTAGTTACCTTGGTCCGACCCTATTGGTCGACAGCCTTCATAAGGGCGTTGATGGAAGTTTCAACCACCGGAGCAAAGAACTTGATTACAGTCGGCTGAGCGGGTATCTGTGGTTCTCTATTAATCCTGGTCGACTACCTAACGCGTTGGGTGAGAGGCGCGGTCCGCCGCGTCCTTCTCAACCCAATGGTTATGCCGTGCGCTTGCCATGTCGCTGCCGCGATGCCTTACGCGTCAGGCGAGCGATCGTGCGTAACGCCTCGTTAACTGCACGAGTGTCAGGAAAGATCTCTGCAACATCCGGGTCGAGAAGAACAACGTTGGTACCTTCTGCGTATCGTGCCGCAGTCACGCTGCGGACTGCTTTTGAAAAATCGTACTCAGGCCGCATTGTGT
>JACZXR010000456.1 GCA_022571535.1 Deltaproteobacteria bacterium
TGGCCCAAGCAGTTCATCCATCTCAAAGGAAAGTCCTAGGAAGCTATATGGAACCAATGCTTGGCTACAGGACGACCGAAGCGGGTGTTTTTCCGGACTGGCGCCTTGTGCCTCTCGGAAGTGCCATCACCGAGTTCAGTGCTAGACGGGTGATTTTGTTTAGTTAATCAAAAGAGTGGCGTTGTTGAAGCAATGGCGTGCTCCGGCTAGGACTCAACCAATCACGCCAGTTAGAAACGCGGTCCCTTTTGCCATGTCAGTCCCTCCGGTAATAGTCCTGTACTGACCACTTTCCTACGACATCCAGAGTATTTAAAGGGCTCGCCTTTCTCATTAGATGTACAATGAACAGAGAGGCTCATTTATGGAAATCGATGCTGAAAAGGTTGAATGGTTCGTAGACAAGCTTGTTAGTGAACTCGATACGCTAGGGCTCAACCCCGAAGACAAAGCGATGATCATTGCTGAGGTCGAGTCCATTAACGCCCATCTCAAAAATCCTAGGCGGAGGGATGAGGCTATCCGTCAAAGCCTAATTACCGTTAAAGGCATCCTGGAGGGTGCAGCCAGCACCACGGCTGCTCAAGCAATTATCTCAACGTTGGGCACGCTACTTTAACAATCCCTTCTACCCGTTACTAGACAGCATTTGAGCACAAAACAAACGAGTTTCAAATGTGTGCCTAATTCATCTAGTTCGCATTAACGAATATACTCGACACGCAAAGACTCAGTCAGCGCTCCTAACTAAGCCTGCCATCCACCCAAATCGGTCGATAATTTACCGGTTGGGTTGAAGGGAGAAACAGATGCCGGGTAGCCTCTAAGAGTGCTACCCTGTTTTTTTTCGACGAAGTCGGTAAAGAAGCGGATCCGCCCACGCTCCAAAACGCCCGTCAATGCCGGGTAGCTAGAATTGGGGTGAATCCAGGGGCTCTGAAAGGACTTGGTTTTGGTCCGGAAGATTTGAGGAAGATACGGGCCATGGAAATTCGCCAACGCCGAGCTAGCGTATCGCTGTAGGCGTTCAGCGATAATGGGACACATTGGGGGGTAAAAAACCCGAGAAGGGGGAGCGGGAGAGGAGCAGATGCGGGCCCGCCCACGGCCCAATTGAGAGCCACTGTAGACTGTCAGCGATAAAGGGGGGCACAATTAGGGGTGAATAAACCCGAGAGAGGGGAAGTGGTGTGATCTCCTGAAGTGAAGGTAACATACTCACGGAAAGGAGCAGATGCATCTCAGTTAGATGTCTACAGGGCCAGGGCCGCTGAGGAGCGGAGCGAACAGACTCGTTCCTTCGTCCGCGTAGTGAAAGCGCCCTAAATCTACTTCTCTTTTTTCAATTTACGTTTTTCCTTTAGAGTATGTTGTGCAGTTGTCTGTTTTTCCTTTTTGGCTTTATCTTTTCTACCACCCTTATCACCCATTACTTTTGCTCCTTTGAAAGTGAATCTTCTAACGGCCCCAGGTTTAAGCCTGATGGGGTTACTGGAAGCGGACTGCCACTATAGTCAGGGATGACATATTATCCGAGATTCTCCATTTCGGCTGACCCTATGCCTTCAGCAAGACCCGAATGGATTGGATTGCAGCTTACCACCGGTCTTTGGGTCTCGGCAACGTTCTCTTGCTCCGGCGTGGGACAAGGTTTCTGCTATGGACACCCAGGGGGAATACGTCTTATCGTCATCCTGGCCCAGCGCGAAACTGCTGAGCTCGTGTCCCAGGGACACCTGAGGTGGCCCCCATCAGTTGGACAGGATTGGGGTGCTATAAGGAAGACGGACCCGCGCAAAACCAAGTCCTTTTGGCGCCCCGAATTCTACAACTTTTGTGGCTTCGCGGGGTAGGACCCTAAGGGACTCCCTTTCTGGAGCGCCCTGGCGAGAGCTCCGCTTGCGGTGTTACTCCTTCAGCAACGCCTCCCGCAGCTTGTCGAAAGCTTCAGGAGTCACCCACTGGGTCCAAACCGCTTGCTCTTTCTTCAAGTAGCATACGGCCGCCTTTTCAAAATCCTTTTCCGTCTCTTTGAGACACTCCTCGGCTACAAATTGCGTGGACTCTTTGAAGTCCCACTTCCTCAGTAGCTCGACGATGTCCGGCGCATCCGAGATCAGGCTCGGGTGCACGGCGATCCTCACCTGTGAGTCGTCATAGCCACAACCGTCTTCGGGCAGCATACCGACTTGGCAGCGGGGCTCTTCAAGTCTGGTTAGGTCTACACTCGTTGAGGCGATGGTTGGCCCCCACATGTATCCGAGCCAAGGCGTTTTACTTTCGTTCGCCAGCAGGAGCTTCTCTATGAGGACATCATAGGAGCCAGGGTCCCGCAACTCTATGACGTTATCCAACCCGTACGCCGTTACCTGCTTCTTATTGATCTTCGCGCAATTGGAAACGCCTATACAATTCCACAGCACCGCTTTTCCGTTACTACCCGGCTTCGCGAACACGTCGGCATAATCCCGTATGTCCTTTGCGGTCCGAAGACCGGGAGCTTGCGCGTTTCCACCGGGGTTGCCTTCGATCAAATAGGTGGGAACCACGAAAGCACTCTGCCAGGAAAGGTCCAGGCTCTTGCCCAAAGGAATAACCGACCCGCTTTCCAACGCTTGCTCCCATTCCTCAAGCTGGTTTGGTAGCCAGACCTCCATGTTCACCTGAATACTGCCATTCACGAGGCTTTTCCAAACATCGTCGGCCTCGCCGGGAAGTTCGGGGATTGCGTTCGTCCGTTTGTCATAGCCATGTTCGATGATGAATCGGGCAATGGCGTTCTGCAATTGTGCAGTGGGCCAGTCGAGGTTGGCGAAAAATATTGGCTTTCTGGGCGGCGTAGGAGTAACAGTAGCAGTAGGAGTGGGCGTATTGGGAGGAATAGCAGTAGGAGTGATCACAGGTAATTTCCGGTTAGTCGAAACGAATTTTTTCTTTCCTTTCTCCCGCGTCCAA
>JACZXR010000457.1 GCA_022571535.1 Deltaproteobacteria bacterium
TGTTCTTTGCCCCGGCCATCTCTTCAATAAAGAAGTTCACCATCTTCCCGAATTTGTGGGGAAGCAGGCGGCCAGACTTTTCGTATTTATCAAAGTCCTCGTACCTGCCACCCCTATTGAGAACGTAGGCGACTTTTGCCCACTCTTCGGGGCGGAGTACCCAGCGCCTTTTTTTATGGGCTTTTTGAGTGCCCGCTGCAGCTCATGCTGCATGCGAATCAGGGGATTTCCCGTCACGTCGGGAAGATTAGGAAAAGGCTTCTCATGCGGGCGGGTAGCAGACTTGGTTTTCGCAGCTTTCGCTACAACTGCAGCTCCCGCAATGACACTGGCAAAATCAGCCTTAAGGAAACTACGCCGCTCATTGTCTTTTTTGTGAATTTTTAATTTTCGCATGCTAAACTCCTCATGACCTAATTTGGGCTATTGAGCTAGTCCATACGTAGATATTCGCAAATCTTGTTTCGATCTCTACTTTTTTTTACGCTAAATTCTTCTAGATCCTAATTGGGACATTTAGCCATTCCTTATCGAGATTTTTGAGCATTTCTTATGCCAATTTTTATATTATAAGAAAATCTAATAATACCGCAAAAGAGGCTTAATGCTTGAACAAAAAAGGGAGAAATTTACTAATGAAAACAGCTACTTTTACCGGTTCCCTCACCCGTGAAGAAAAGACATTGTAAAAAGGAACAAGATTTGATGTGGAAAATGCATAATGGGATTTTCCTGAATCTGAGAAATTTTCTGGCTCCTATCCAATCGATAAGAACTAAAAGACAAGGAAAGCAATTCAGAAAAAGTCATTTCTATTATTTGTACAGAACCTCTGTTCATCAGTACTTTTAGCTTCTAACCAGCGATTTTCCGGAGCCTGCTGATCCTAGACCTCCAGTGAACCGGCTTCAGAACTGCGTAACCGTCGTATATATTATCGCAAGATAGCTCTTTTTCTAATATCGGGGCGACCCTGAATTTTTCCTAGGGGAAATTCCGACGATACCATGGGGGATTCCCCTAACTGCTATTACAGGACAGTGAGATTAGAACGGGAAAATTGGAACGGAATGATATTCGCTGGAGCGAGCATGGACACACCCAGAGCTGCAACAAGGCCTTAATTCCAAGATTTGGGAAAAATACTGGGATTTTTGTCACTTCCAAAAAAACAACGGAAATGAAGAGTTGGAAAAAAGTAGCCAGCGTATGCAAATTCCCCTGGCATGGCGTACTGGTATGTTTATTGCTATTTATCCAGATCTATTCCGGCTGAAGTCCCGAGAAAACGATGATCGCATAAGGGAGGAGAAAACCATGAAGACTCCATTGATTCTGGCTGCAGCCATTATGGCCCTGGGAGGGCTGTACGTCCTGCTTCCCCTGGTGATCCACACCTTCCAGCGTTATCGCAACAAGAGGCTCATGGTGTGCCCCGAAACGGGAGGTCCGGCCGAGGTCAATATCGACGCCCAACGAGCCGCCTTCTCCTCGGCCTTTGGCAGGCCGCTCCTCAAGATCAAGAATTGTACGTTATGGCCTAAGAAGAAAGGCTGCGGCGAAGACTGCATTAAGTGAGAGAAGGGGCCGAGCTAGTCCCTGTGTGTTAAGCAGGTCAACGGAGTCGACTCCAACGGGAGATGTAAGGGTGGGCCAATTGCTCATTTCCTCCGATATCTCTCCACTGCCGGATTGACACTGGTTTTTTTGCCTTTATCCCAGAGGTAAAATCCCCTATTGTTCTTTACTCCATAGAAGCCTGCAGCAACGAGCTTGACGAGCAGATCAGGGGCCCTATAACTGGGACCCAGGTCTCGCTCTAAGACCTCTGCGATGGCGAGTGTCGTATCCAACCCCACGTAATCCAACGTGGTGATCGGGCCCATCCTGTGGCCAAGGCACAGGGTAGTCTTGTCCGCGTCCTCACAGCTCATGACACCCTCCTCCACTACTTTCACAGCCTCGACCAAAAAGGGAATGAACATGCGATTGATGCCGAAGCCCGCCTTGTCCTCCGCAAAGATCGGCTCCTTACCCAGCTCTCGACAAAAGGCAGTGACCCTTTCCCAGGTTTCCTCAGAGGTAAGAAAACCACGGATCACCTCGCAGCCGGGCTGAACGGGAACAGGATTCATGAAGTGCATCCCCATAAATTTTTCCGGGCATGGGGTGGCACCGGCAAGCCGCGTAATCGAGATAGAAGACGTATTGGAGACAAAGAGGCCACGATAGCCCATTTGAGTCAGGGCAGAAATTGCCTCTATTTTGACAGGCTCGTTCTCCACGATCGCCTCGATCAAGATGTCTCGATCCAGCAGATCACGACGTTCCGTGGAGGCCCGTAGCCGTCTCATTATGTTTTCCTTCTCCTCAGGCGGAACCCCTGTTTTACCGGACGATTTCTGATGGCTCTCGACCAGACGCTGCAAGCTCCCCCTGATCCGCTCCATCCCCTTCTCGAGAATCACCGCGGTTACATCGATGACCACCGTATCGAAGCCCCGAGTAGCGGCAACCTGAGCGATGCCGCCTCCCATAAGCCCAATACCCAGAACTCCTACTTTTTCTATTCCCGACCGTGTCGACTCCACGTTAAATCCACTCCCACTTTCCCTACCTTATATATATTACTCCTCTAGACCTCAATCCCCTGTCGATTTCCTCGTGCCTCTCTGGTCGAATTTTAACCAAACATATTTGACATTTTCCGTTGAATTTGGGTTTAGGGAATCGGAGGAAAGATAACTCTCGCAAAGGCGCAAAGGACGCCAAGGAGGAGGATCAAAAAAGTTTTCTTTGCGGTCTTGGCGTCTTGGCGCGATGAGGAGAAGATCGGATAAACAATGGCTCTCGCAAAAGCGCAAAGGACGCCAAGTTCGGAGAAATAGGAAAATACTTTTTCTTTGCGGTCTTGGCGTCCCTTCGGCTTTGCTCAGGACAGGCTTAGCGCGAAA
>JACZXR010000458.1 GCA_022571535.1 Deltaproteobacteria bacterium
GCCCTATGCGGTTCGCGCCATTTCGTCTCCCTCACAGGACGAAGTTTTCGCGGTGGGGGTGGGAACACCTACCTGCTGAAAGATGGATTTACTCTACGGCTCAAGAAACAGAGAGGAAGCCAAGTCAATGATAGATTCGAATATCCCAGCAAGCAAAAGAACCATCATGGTTGTCGATGACAATCCAGATATTGTGACTATCGTTAAGACTTTGTTGGAAGGAAAGGGATTTAAAGTACAGCCCGCTTCTAGCGGACAGGAAGTCTTTATTCTATTAGCGAAGAAAAAGCCAACCCTTATTATTCTCGACATCATGATGCCCCAGATGAATGGGATGGAGGTGCTTTTACGGCTCAGAAGGAACCCGGATACTAGATCTGTTCCTGTAATCCTGATGACGGGAAAGGTGAATGTTGAAGATGTATACAGAGGCTACAATTTTGGAGCCGATTATTACGTCAAGAAGCCCTTTGATACGTTTAATCTGTTGGCAGGCATCAATCTTTTATTGGGAGAGCGTAATCTCAATTAATCGACGCTTTAAATGAGTCTTGAGTGTTACTTGACACTGACCCTCCTCAGCGATATAGGGGCGTATTGGTTCGGAGATATGACAGTGCCATATCCGGACATTCATTGTTCCATAGAGTTAGGCATGAACTTCAGAAGCCGCTGGGCATCAGGAGTTAGGAAGAGTGAGATTTAATCAGTCTACCGCTATTGAACAGATTCAGGGGGGATTTTTATGGACGCAACGTTTCTACTACTATTAGTATTGGCCGCCGTTGTTGTCGTGGCCTTGAATCTCTACGTTTCGTGATATTGCGCAATCGCGTCCTCGACATATCCGTAAACCTCAGGAAGGAAGGATCAAATGTGAAGGTGCAGAAGACGCCCGTGCTCTTTTTCAGTTAAGATTTCTTTGAGTTAAGCTCGCCATTCCCCTACGGAAAGTCCTGAAAGCCACCCGCTGAATTATCTAGTTACCAAATGCCCCCCTCTTTATTTCCCCAGGTTGTAGAGGCGAATATTTGTCAATTCTATTTGGCCTCAGAGCCGCTCTAGGCTTGGGTTTCCTCAGCGTTAGGCCGCCAGGACGCAATTAAACGACGCATTAAAAGAGTCCTATATAGATGAGTGTTTTTAGGACTGTAAAAGGGGGACCCCAAAAAGGCATCTTCTGGGTGATCTCGGACGTAGTCCTCGCTTCGAATCCCGGAGCTATCTATGCGGACGCCGGCCAAGGGCTATCCGTCACCCGCGCGTCGACTTCACTTCGTGGATCCAGTCACACTTGATGCCGGCCTTCGCATGATGCTTTTCAATCGCTTCGGCGTTCGGGCCGTCCAGCACGCAATAGATCTTGTTGTCCTTCTCGCTGAACAGGACGTCGTGGT
This sequence comes from Deltaproteobacteria bacterium, assembly GCA_022571535.1. GTDB lineage: Bacteria > Desulfobacterota > Binatia > UBA9968 > CAXXLF01 > JACZXR01. The sequence continues at coordinate 1,398 of JACZXR010000458.1, forward strand.
GCGTGACCCCGAACTCGTCCGGCGGCGCCTTCTGCAACTTGTTCAGCTCGTCCGCCGTGAACGGCTTCATGGGATGGGCATCGATAAACTTCGGCACGGTTGTCACCTCCTCCCGCCAATGAATGATAGGAAGTTCCTTTTGAGGCTCAGCAGCCGAGAACTCGGAATTGCCCCGAAATGACTCGGTGTCAGCTCGCGCCTGAGAGCCTCCAGCAGCTATCGGAACAAGCGACATGGCCCCGAACCCTTTATGGGGGGAGGGTATCCGATAACGGGATGTTATGTCAACCGGAGGTTGGTTTTGAGGCGGAGCTGGACGTTGCCTCGATCTGGGAGAGGGCGAGGGTTTTTACATTAACTGGCTGTAGGAGGGGTCAAAAGTAATCTCTTTTTCCGGGGGACCTCGATCCGGCGGGGCCTGAACATCAAGCTGGTAGGATACATCTAGCTTGAATGGGCTAAGCGCAATTAAATGGATAGGTTTTATCCGTAATGCGAACGTGCAGCTGCGGAAAGAGCAGGTAGGTTCGAGCGCATTATGGATAAAACCCGTTGAACGAAACCGTCCGGTGAAGCAGTTACGGTTGTTTATGGGGATTGTAACGAAAACAGTTGGGCGCAACAGAGATACACGAGCATGTGTGATGCAGTGATCCGAGAGACTTTAAGGTGAGAACTGACTTGAACGAGTCAGCGGCATGGGCAACAGAGGCGTCGCCAGGGCACAGATTTCGGAGAGAAGACGCAGATGTCCATTGGCTCTGGGATTGAGCAGTGGACAGAAGATGGGCGCTCGGTAGTTGAAAGGTCATCATGAAGAGTCCCACGCCGCTGGAGAGGATTTGCACGCGGGCAGTATGGCCAGGAAAGTCAACGTTCCCATCTTACATCGAGGGCATCGAGTGATATCGAGGCCGGTGAGTTGGAGCATGAGCTCGTGGGTGGATTTTTTGGTGATGGCAGGGGGATCAGGATTAAGGTCCAAGAGTTGGCGGCACCGGGAGAGAAGCTTTTTAGAGTGGTTGGCAAAAAAGCCGAAACGGCGAATACGCATGAAACCCTTGGGTAACACATGAAGTAGGAAGCGGTGGGTAAACTCCTCCACACTGAGTGTTCTCGCTTTGAGCTGATCGCCATCTTTTCGATCGCGATAAGTGAAGGCGACCTCCCCATTGTCGACTGAGAGGATACGATCGTTGGATAGAGCGACGCGGTGGACGTAGCGGGCGAGGTAGTTGAGGAGATGTTGGGGAGAGCCGAAAGGCTTTTTGGCGTAGACGTGCCAACGTTTTTTTCTCAATCGTTTGAGCAGCAGGCTAAAGTTGGCTCGATCAGCCAGGGGAGCGGTTTGGCCTGGGAAGATGAGTTTCTGTTGATCGAAGGCCTTTTCGAGAAAGTCGAGGAACTTACCCTGGAAAACCATACTGAGTGCTTTTACGGAGAAGAGGAAGTTTTTGCGGGCGGGAATCCAACGAGTTTGATCGAAAGACAGAGCTCCTTGGGGGATGAGGCAGTGGAGGTGGAAGTGGTCTTGGAGTTGTTGGT
>JACZXR010000459.1 GCA_022571535.1 Deltaproteobacteria bacterium
AAGGGTAGCAAAAGATAAACGTTTGGAAAGAGAGCCATCGATGAATGAAAATGCAATCCGACTAACGCAGCATGGCAAGGCCTCTGGTTGAGCTGCCAAGCTCGGCCCTGCCGACCTGATGCAAGTATTGCACAGCCTCCCAAAGTTTGATCATCCAGAAATCATTGTCGGGACCGAGACCTCCGACGACGCCGGTGTTTTTCGCCTGCGTCCCGATTTGGCCATCGTCAATACAGTGGATTTTTTCACCCCTATCGTGGACGACCCTTACGTCTTTGGGCAAGTGGCTGCGACCAACGCCCTAAGCGACGTCTACGCGATGGGCGCTGAGCCAACCACTGCACTGAATATCGTCTGTTTCCCAAGGGGAAAAATGGATATTCAAGTTCTCGGTGAAATCCTTAAAGGGGGGGGTGAGAAGGTACGTGAGGCAGGAGCAGTTGTAATAGGAGGCCACAGTATTATCGACGAAGAGATCAAATACGGGATGGCGATTACCGGCGTGGTCCATCCCGACCGGGTCATCCGCAATGTCGGAATCAAGGATGGAGACGCCCTCATCCTCACCAAACCCTTAGGGACGGGCATCATCACCACGGCCTTGAAAAAGGGGAAGGCCCCTCAGGAGAGCATCGAGAAAGCAGTCTCTTCCATGATTACACTAAACAAGACTGCCTCTATAATCATGCGCAACTATCCCGTTCACGCCTGCTCGGATATCACGGGCTACGGTCTGTTGGGCCACGCATTAGAGATGACAAGCGGCGGCGACATAACTCTCATCCTGGAATCTGCCAAGCTTCCATTAATAAATGCCACAAGTGACCTCGCTGAGGCGGGCTACCTCACCGGAGGGAGCAAAAGAAACCGCGAATATCTCAATGGCAAGATGGCCGTTGACCCATCCATCCACAAAGGTCTGGTAGAGGCGGCCCTGGATCCCCAGACCTCCGGAGGGCTCTTGATCGCCCTGCCAGAAAAAGACGCCGGTAAGCTGGTAAAGGAACTCAGGGCGAATGGGGTCGAGTCTGCAAGCACCATTGGCTATGCCGTCTCCCCACAAAAGGTCCGAGTCCGTCTGGTCTAAACCTCCTCATGCAGCTCCCAGAATTACAACACCACAGGAATATTGTTTGGAGCCACCATCCATTTGGAGAAGGAAAGTGCCCGGTGGTGCCGCTGGTCTTCACAAACAAAATGAGGATGATTCGTAAGACCGTGAAATCGCTACTAACTCACTGTTTTTATGAAGGAAAATCCAATTTTGAATTTGTCCTGAGTTGCCCCAAATAGCCTCCTTTTGCCGTCCCAGTCCCATCAATTTTCACAACACCCCTTTGGGTTAACCGCGTGCACCTTCCGGTAACAGGTAGAACCGCCGACACGAGGCCCCAAGCGCAAAGGCACCAAATGATAAGGAGTGGTAAAACCCCTGCAAAGAAAGCCATTTCCCATGATCTCTGTATCACTGAGTGCTAAGGATTGCTACCTGAAGTTGGCACAAAACCGGCACATTTCTCTCCGACCGAAAATGCACTGAAACACCCTTTGGAAGACACGAAGAACTGTGCTGCTGTAGGCTTTCTGGCCTCTTAAGACCGCCAGGAGGCAATTCATGAAATGTCAATTTTATATAGGCTCGGAGCCGCTCTGGGCTTGGCTTTGCTCGGTGTTTGGGCGCCAGGACGCAATTAATGAGCTAATGAATTGAGTCCTACGGGTTGTTGGACAAAAAAACGGCGGCCCGATGTGGACCGTCGTTGCTTTTATGAGTAGGGATTATTCTATGCCTTCGGCTGGCTGATTGCTGACGGCTACCATTTCGAAAAACCAGCCTGTCCCCTTTTCCGTTAATCGGGGCATTGCTCGATGCCGGGGGTCTGGTCCTCGAGTTCCAGCAGGAACGGCATGTTGTACGTGCCTTGTTTGATCACGGAGTTCGCGCTCCTCCCGACCCCGCTGTTCCTTCTGATATGGCAGCCCTCGCCACCCTCCTCACCAAGGCCAGGTACAATGGACTCCATCAGCCAGCAGCCCTCGGTCAGTCGAGATACGGTCACGTTATCACCGAGATATACACCTTCGCGGGGAGTGGACGTAAAATTGATCATTCTGTTGATGTTCGGATCGCCGTCGAGCCTGAACCCTAGTCTTAGGCCGACGCCCACCCCTTCCTCCCCTTCCCCCATGTTCAAGAGGTCAAAGTCAAAACTACTAGAGAAGATGAACTCGGTGAGCTCTGGATCATCCACACTTTTCCCGGCCTCCCCTACTAGTTGGGGGAAGTCGCGGTCGGCACATAGGGCAGTATTATCCGGGATCTCGTCGTCGGGGACGCAGTCGCTGAAGTCGATACCGATGCTCCTTCCTGTTACGACAGTATCGTGTACAGTGAGAATAAACTGGCCTCCTCTCTCCTGAATTATGGCGGTAACGCCTGTCTCAACGTTGCAGTAGGTGTTATCCATGACATCATCACCTGTGACGTTACCGCCGGTCAACGTCACGCACAGGAGAATGTCTTGTCCGCCAACGACAAGCCCTTGGCAATCAATGGGGCAGGTTGTCTTCTCATTCCCCTGGCACATGTCATCCCCGCACACGGGCTTGGCGGCCAGGGCGCTCCCGGGAAGTGCCAGCATTACCGAGACGGCGGCCAGTGTCAGAATCGCTCTTTGTATCGTTAATTTTTTCTGCATCTCATACCTCCTTGGTTTTGAATCCATTTAACCCCGATCCGAAATTAATCAGTCCCAAAAATCCTCACTAATGCACATCAGGCCGCAACAAAGACCTGTTTGTAGTGTGAACCGGCAACTCACCTCCAGTATAGTTGCAGACCGAAGATCATAATGTCGGTAACTGGTATCCTAAGCCGCTCAACAACGGAAATCCCTCGATTATTTTTTCGGATCGGGGTCAACTTCACTCATCTGATAG
>JACZXR010000460.1 GCA_022571535.1 Deltaproteobacteria bacterium
CCATAGCAGAAGAGCTGCACGTGCCTATAGAATATATTGGCATTGGTGAAGGAATAGAAGATTTGCTTCTGTTCGATCCGACTCGGTTCGTCCGCGCCATTTTCGCATAGGGGGAGCACAGAGGAGCACCAACAACGGCGAAAAGTATGGCTTGACAATGGGTTGTGCTTGGAATTAAACTTAATTGTTGGTGGTCTAAGGTTATCGGTGAGCAACGGTGGAAAATCTTGATCAGTTAGAGGCCAAAATCGAGCAGTTACTTGAGAACCACGAGAGGGTGAAGAAAGAAAAGAACCTGGCCAACGACCAACTCGAGCATAAGGAAAGCGAGTCTCACCAACTCAAGGGTCAGCTCCGTCAATACGAACGTGAGAGGAGTGAAATCAGGGAGAAACTAGGGAAAATTCTTGGGCAGCTCGAGCAGTTGGATCTCTCTTAGAGAGTGGGGCGGTTTCATGAAAAAGCCTGTCGAGGTGGAGATTATGGGCCAGATTGTCACGCTCCGTAGCGAGGAAGAAGAAAGCTATGTTCGGAGGGTGGCTGGGTACGTGGACGAGAAAATGCAAGAGGTTGTCAAAACCACACGGCCAATAGCCAAGTTTAATGTGGCTGTAATGGCCGCACTGAGTATTGCTGATGAGTATCACCGGTTAAAAGATAGATATGATACAACGATCAATCGACTGGACCTTTTATCAAAGAGGCTTTCAATTACTTTAACTGAGGAGGGGTGATAACAAAGGCGTTCCTTTTCCCCTACGGTGTTTGTGATCAACGGAGGAAACTTAAACCAACAAGGAAAAAAAAGGAAGCTGTCCCTTGCCGTGGCCGCCAGGCCCCCAGTTGCGGGGAAGGCTCAATCGGTAATATGGCATCCACCTGGTTATCCAGGTTCAAGTTGACTCTTTGACACGGCAGAATGTGGGGGAAACAAAACATCCAGAACTGAGAGCTGGGTGTATGAGAGTCTGGCGAAATAGGCTGGAGAAAGAACTTTATCGCATTGTTACCAATGTGCATGGACTTGAAAAACTACTGGCAAGCAACCATAAAAAGCTCGGGAATCATTACTAGGTTTTCCCCAGAAGGTGGAAACCACTCATGGAATTGTGGACCATCACCTGATGAAGAAAAGGGAAAACAGCGAGCTTCTGGCATTCTTGATTCAGGCTAACAGCAGAGCCAGTTCCTTCCTAAATTAGCCGCCTCATCTGCCCTTCCCTCTCGGACTCGCCTAAGCTGAGGTCCTTATGAGGGATAAAAAGCAGAATCTGAGAGTGAGGGTGCTTCTCCGGCGAGAGGGCCTGCCAGCTTCGGATCTCCACGCTTGGAATCACTTCATTAGAGAAAGGGTGCTCCTTTTCCCCGCCTACCTGGAGTCCAAGTCTGTAATACTATACAGCTCCATTGGAAACGAGGTTTCCACTGAAGGGGTATGTGATCATGCCCTTTGGAATGGAAAGAAGGTGTTTTATCCCAGATTGGGAAAGGGAGAGGAAATGCGCGCGGTCAGGGTTAAATCTCGTGAAGACTTAGTGTCAGGTCGATATGGTATTCTTGAGCCGGTAGGCAGTGAATTCATGACGGAGCAAGATCAAGAGGCATTGATGGTATTTATCCCCGGTCTCGCGTTTGATTTGGAGGGAAACCGTTTGGGAAGAGGTAGGGGTTTTTACGACCGATTTCTCAAGCGGTTAGGAGAACGGGTGCCCTATGTGGCCTTGGCCTACGATTTCCAGATCATGGCAGGGTTGCCGGTGGAGAAGTGGGATGAGAGGGTCCATTATATTATCACTGAGAAGAGAATTATCGACTGCGGAAATGTCATGACTCAATCAGGTTACGTTTTGTGATTTGAATCTATTAGGGTGGAAGGGGGTGAGACGGCTTTGGAAATAAATGTGCTGCTAGGTGTTATAGGGTTCATACTGGGTGGTCTAGTTTCCTCAAGTATTTTCTTGTTTCGTAGGAAGCAGCGACAGATCCAAATAGAGCTTGAGCGCAGTACGGCGGCTCGCATCATAGAAGAGGCCAAAAAGGAAGCCTCGGCTATTAGGCGAGAGGGGGAGATCCAGGCCAAGGACAGTATCTTGAAGTCCAGGGTCGAATTTGAGAAGGAGGTTCGCGAGACCCGGAGAGAAGTACAGGAGTTAGAGAGGAAACTCTTCCGTGCAGAGGAGAGCCTGGATAAGCGAATGGATAAGGTGGAGAAGCGGGGAGCAGAGCTTGAAAAACTGGATGCCTCGGTCCGGGGAAGAGAAAAGGCCTTGGAAGGAAAGGAAGCTGAGTGCAAGCGTCTTATAGATGATGCGAGGAGTCAATTAGAGCAGGTGGCGGGAATGAGTCGGGAAGAGGCAAGGAAGAATCTTATTGAACAGATGGTCGAAGAGGCTAGATATCAATCGGCCAAGCGTATTCGTCTGGTTGAAGAACAAGCTAAAGAGGAAGCGGATCAAAAGGCGAAAAAGATCGTCACCCTAGCGATCGAAAGATTGGCGGGTGATTTTGTAACCGAACGTACAGTATCGGTTGTACATTTACCAAATGATGACATGAAGGGAAGAATCATAGGCCGAGAGGGGAGAAACATCCGGGCACTGGAGGCCGCAACGGGTATCGACCTGATTGTCGATGACACACCCGAATCTGTTATTCTCTCAGGACACAATCCAATTCGGCGAGAGATTGCACGGATGTCCCTGGAGAAACTCATTTCCGACGGGCGTATTCACCCGGGCAGAATTGAGGAGGTCGTGCGAAAAGCGGAGCAAGAGGTTGAAGAGTCTATCCGAGAAGCCGGGCAAAAGGCTATCTTTGACGTAGGGGTTCACGGGATTCACCCGGAACTCATCAAGCTGCTGGGAAGACTCAAGTTTCGCTACAGCTATGCCCAGAATGTCCTTCTCCACTCAATTGAGGCGGCTTTTATCTGTGGTGCG
>JACZXR010000461.1 GCA_022571535.1 Deltaproteobacteria bacterium
GGCCGGGAGACAGGGCGATCAGCCGCCAGACAGTAAGGGGCCGAGCCGTGGTAGACCGCAAAACAATTCATATACATGACTTCCGAGAGGTGGCGACCGATTTTTCCGAAAGCAGTAAAGCGGGGGGGTCTCGAAGCCGGCTTATAACTCCATTGCTACGCGAAGGTATTCCCATTGGTGTGATTGCGATTCACCGATTCGAGGTTCGTCCTTTCTCGGATCGGCAGATCAAACTGTTGGAGACTTTCGCCGATCAGGCCGTCATCGCAATCGAGAACGTCCGCCTGTTCCATGAAATCGAGCAGAAGAGCGTGCAGCTCGAGGCCGCCAACAAACACAAATCCCAATTCCTCGCCAACGTGAGCCACGAGCTGCGCACTCCTCTGAACGCCATCATCGGTTTCACCCGCATGGTTATCCGTAAGACCGAAGATCAGATCCCGCAGTTACAAAAAGATAATCTGCAGAAGGTTCTCATCAGCTCTGAGCACCTCCTCAGTCTTATCAATGACCTCCTTGACCTCGCCAAGATCGAGTCCGGTCGAATGGAGGTCTTTCCGGAGTCTTTCAAGGTAGAGGAGGTCATCCAGGTCGCAACATCGACGGTCGAACCTATGCTGAAGGACGGGCGGGTCCGCCTAATCACAGAAATCAACCGGGATGTCCCGACCCTAAACACGGATCGAGAGAAGCTCAAACAGAGCATTCTCAATCTCCTGAGCAATGCGGCGAAGTTTACGGAGAAAGGTGAGATTAAGGTCTCTGCCTGGCATGAGAACGGGTCATTGAAGCTGGAAGTCTCGGACACTGGAATCGGCATGAAAAAAGAAGCGCTGGAGAATATCTTTGATGAGTTCCGCCAGGCAGACATGTCCAGCAGCAGGAAATTTGGCGGCACGGGCTTGGGACTGGCCATTGTAAAGAGATTTGTGAATCTTCTAGGTGGAGATATCGGGGTTGAGAGTGAGGTGGGGAAGGGATCAAAATTTACCATTACGTTGCCTTTAAGTTTCCAGGGTTAAAGATTCGGAGGTAAGCAAAATGACGAGGAAAAAAATATTGGTCGTGGATGACGCAGAGTTTAACCGCGACTTGCTCGTACAACTTCTGGAGGACCAATACGAGCTGGTCATCGCTGTCGATGGAGAGCAGGGAGTAAAAAAGGTTTCTGAGGAGAAACCGGATCTGGTCCTTATGGATATGGGACTCCCCATCTTGGACGGATGGGAGGCGACCCGAAGGATCAAGGCGGAAAGAGAATTTAATCACATCCCGGTGATCGCCATTACTTCCCACGCCATGGTAGGGGATGAAAAAAAAGCACGAGACGCCGGCTGTGACGAATACCTCTCCAAGCCGATTGACGAGGATGAGTTAATGAAAAAGATAAAGAAATACCTTGAGTAAAAAATTTGGATTTTAGACTGCGTCGTGAGCCTTCGTTGAACGATTGTTGAATTTGGATTCAAAAAACCATAAATGAGGAATTAGATTATTGGGTAACCCCGCGGCTTGCCGCGGGCACAAAACCGATGAGGTTTCCAAAGGGGAGAAGCGGTAGCTCTTCCCCTTGGTCGACCAAGGGGTTCAAACCCTGTGGTCGATATAACTTGATTACTGATTTCGAAGTTTTTATTCCAGAAGAATCCAAAATCACAAATCCAAAATAAGAAGGTTATGCCGAATAAGGTTTTGATCGTTGACGACGAGCCGTTCAACCTGGACCTTCTGGAGCAGGAGTTGACGGATCAGGGCTATGCCATTGAAAGGGCGAACGATGGCGAGGAGGCCTTGAAAAAAGTCGAGTCCTTCCTGCCGGATGTCATTCTTCTGGACTACATGATGCCCAAGATGAACGGCATCGAGGTGGTAAGACGCTTGAAGCAGGATGAAAGATACAAGGCCATACCGGTAATCCTCTTAACAGCCAAGGCATCTCAGGAGGACAAAGTGAAGGGCCTGGATGCGGGGGCGGATGACTACGTAGTGAAGCCTTTTGATTCCATCGAGCTTCTAGCCCGGGTTCGCTCGATGACACGTCTCAAACAAATGCATGACTCATTAGAGGAATGGAATCGAACCTTGGCAGAAAAAGTAACCCAGCAGGTCGTTGAGATGGAACGCATGAGCCGTCTCAAGCGTTACCTCTCCCCGCAGATAGCCGAGACCATCATCGAAAGCGAGGACGACAGCCTATTCAAGTCCCATCGGCGAGAGATTACCGTGGTCTTCTTGGACCTACGCGGTTTTACCACCTTCTCGGACAGTGCCGAGCCTGAGGAAGTCATAGAGCTGCTCAGGACCTACCACGCAGAGATGGGAAAGTTAATCTTTGAGTTTGAGGGAACCCTGGAGCGTTTTACCGGAGACGGAATAATGGTCTTTTTTAATGACCCAATACCCTGCGAGGACCATACGGTAAAGGCCGTGCGCATGGCCGTGAAAATGTGTGCCAGCGTAAAAGACCTTCGCGTCGGATGGCTCAAAAAAGGGTACGACCTGGACCTCGGAGTTGGTTTAGTCGCCGGCTATGCGACTCTGGGGACAATCGGTTTTGAGGGGCGGATCGACTACGGCGCTGTGGGCAATGTAACCAACCTCGCCGCCCGGCTCTGTGCAGAGGCCAACGGCGGACAGATCCTCACCAATCAAAGGACGCTCAGCAAGATAGAAGATTCCGTCAAGGCAGAGCCTCTCGAAGAGCTGCAACTGAAAGGATTTGCCCGCCCCGTGGCCGCGTTTAACATTGTGGAGCTCAAACAGTGAGCACCTCAATTTTGGATTGCCGCTCCTCCAGCAATCAAAAATCTATATTCCAGAATTTAAATCCAAAATCTAGACAAACATATTTGAAATTTTCCGTGGAATTTGAGTTTAGAGAATCGGATAAACGATGACTCGCCCCGTGGAATAGCGCTTCTGGCAAACAACTCGATCT
>JACZXR010000462.1 GCA_022571535.1 Deltaproteobacteria bacterium
ATCAAACGACCTCCTTTTATTTCCCGGCACGTGCAGAAGCCTTGCCAATTTTGCGGGGCTCCAGTCGACTTTGAGGTTACGGGCGTGTGCAGACGTCTTGAATCTGGGGGAGAAAAAGTGCTGTTAGCCTTTACCCCGTACCACCTGTCGAGAGCCTCCAGGTCGAACGACAGAACGCCCAGCACGCGAGTGCGGGGATTCACGCTGTGAAATAATCTGTTCTGTCACGACTTTATGGACTCCTTTAGCCGGTATTGCACGGGGTGAATGTTGTAAAATTCCCCGAAGGGCAGCATTCCAAAGCCACGGACATAAATCCGTGGTACGGGGTTTACATTGAATAAACTTTGATTATTAAGGAGAGTCATGAGTAAAAAGAACCTCGTGATCGATGCCCATCACCACTGGATGCCTGAAGAGCATTACCGAAACCCTGAGCCTTTTACTCGTCCGGATGAGAATGTGGTGAGGGAACGCGATCGGTTTCGCATTAGACGCGGTGGCGTGCAGTTGTTTTCTCCGCCGATCATGACAGCCAATATGGGGGAGCAGATTAAGGCGATGAATCGGGCCGGGGTGGATCAGGCCGTTCTCCATGTCGGCTGCTGGCTCGATTGGATTGATATCAAGGGAGCCCGTTTTATAAATGACAAAATGGCAGAGGTCACCGCTCAGTACCCGGATCGTGTGATCCCCTTGGCCCATGTTCCCCCTTTAGATAAAGAGGGAAGAAAAGAGCTCAGGCGAGCCATCCACAAACTGGGCTTCAAGGGAGTCGGAATTAACACTCACGTAAACGGGATCCTCCTGGACCACAAAGAGTATTACCCTTTTTACAGGACGGTCTCCGATTTGGGCATTCCTATCTTTATCCATCCTGCGTCAGAGATTCCGCTTTCCCATCCCCACGGCATGGAGGATTTCAACCTTACCAGGAACTTGGGCCGTGCCTTTGACAACACAATCAACATTACCCGGTTGATGTTGAGTGGAACCCTGGATCGTTTTCCGAAGCTCCGATTTGTTTTTACTCACTTGGGCGGGGCCTATTTTGCCTTGAAAAACCGCCTAAACCCTTCCTTCTGGGAAAAGCGCCCTAAGGGCTTCTTCGATAAATACCGAAGGCGCATCTTCATCGATACCGCCCCTCCTTTCTGGAGTCCGGAGGAGATCAGATTTGCCGTTCACATGGTGGGAGAGGGTCAGGTCCTCATGGGCAGTGATTTCCCAACGATTGGTCTTCTTGGCGAAGCAGTCAGGATTGTTCAAAGGACCAGGACTACAAGCCAGGTAAAGCGGAAACTGTTGGGAGAAAATGTCCGTGGACTCTTCCGCTAACTGAGGGTGGGGTAAAATGCTGGTCAGGGGTAGCAAATTAAAGCGCTGCGCAGGGCTGGTCTGTGGTCGTTCTTGGTAGCGGCTGAGCCGACAATGAGCCCTCTTGGCTTCATCTAAAGACAGACCCATACTGGCTTTCACTAAAGGCTTTGAAGTCGATCTCTTCCTGGCGAATGAAGCCTTTTTTTGAAATCTTGCCTTGGAGGCACAAATCAACAACGGAGGCCAGTGAGGAGGCAGTCGCGATCTGTATTGCTGTCCAATGGAGGCCATCTATCTCCCCATGTGGGATGATCTTTGTGTAAGTATTTTCGCTTAACGATCCACCCGCCTTTCCAACTACCGAGATCAGGATGACAACCCGATCTTGATGAGTTGTAGGGACTGCGGATTCAAGAATCTGTTTCAGGATCCCTCTGTATTCATTCAACTGGAGATCCACCATGAGAAACTTCATCAGGTCGCGGTGTCCTAGATAGCGAAGTGTCTTGTAGCTTAAATCTTTCACCTTTCCGGTTAGGCTCCTCGCAAGCGTACCCAACCCGCCTGAGGTGTTGAACGCCTCATACTCCACATCACCGATGATCAGACGCTCGTATCCCTCTAGTGGCTGGACCTGTCGGAGCTGGCCATTCAGTAAGACCTCACAAGGGTTTCCGTATTCGTTAATCAAACCGTCAGTGCTCCAGGTTAGGTTGTACTTCAGGGCATTGGTTGGGTTTTCGGGAATGGCACCGACCCGAATGGCCACACTGGTGGCTGGATCGTAAAGTTGAACCATGTGATTTGCAATAATTTGGGTAAATCCTGGGGCGAGTCCGCAGTGTGGAACAAAGCTTGTTGTCGCACTACTGGCAATCTGCTCAATGATCATACCTGAGCCGATATCCTCCGATAGATCGCTGTAGCCGAGTCCCAGATCGCGTGCTGCAAGGGCGATCTTTTCATTACAGAAATATGGACAGCATGAGATGACAAATTCCTTTCCATCCAAGGCTGCCCTCAGGTTCTCTGCATGGTTAACGTCGAGCTGTCCATATTCGCAGACCGCACTAGCAGTTTCCCTGGCTCTATCCTCATTGATATCATAAACGGTGACGTCGTACTTTTTACCGAGCAAGAGTGCAGCGAGTTTGCCGATTTTACCTGCGCCAATCAAGGCGATTTTTCTTGAGGCGAGCTTCTTGCGTGTCATCATCTATTGGCAGCTCCTCTTTATTCACCCTTGTCAATCTGTGCCTTCTGCAGCTTTCCCGAATAATCGACATAGATGGATTTCCACTCGCTATAAAAGTCGTATACAGCCGTTCCAGCCTCGCGGTGGCCATTGCCTGTCTCTTTCACGCCGCCAAAGGGAAGATGGACTTCGGCTCCGATCGTGGGCCCGTTGATATAGGTAATGCCCGCCTCGCTGTCTCTCATGGCGCGGAAGGCGAACGCTACATCCCGTGTATAGATGGAACTCGACAGGCCATACGGGGTCCCGTTCAATACTTCTAGGGCCTCGTCGAAACTCTTGACCTCGATAATAGACAGGACTGGACCAAAGATATCTTCTTGGGCGACACGCATGTTTGGGGTTACCTGATCAAATA
>JACZXR010000463.1 GCA_022571535.1 Deltaproteobacteria bacterium
AGCTTCACGATCACCTGCGCGCGAGCAAGAGGGTGGCCCAGGTCCCGTCGTTAAGAATCGGGCTTCGGCCTGGGCAGAGTATGAGCATCCAAGACTTGCTCTACAGCGCCCTCCTCTATTCCGCTAACGACGCAAGTGTGGTGCTGGCTGAGGGAATAGCTGGATCGGTCGCAGAGTTTGCAGAGATGATGACCAGCAAGGCGAAACAGCTAGGAGCAAAAAACACCCACTTCACAAACCCCCACGGATTAACGGCACCAGGACACTATTCGAGTGCAAAGGATATGGTCTTGATTTTCAACTACGCGATAAAGAACCCGGACTTTAGGACCATAGTCCATACCAAGAGAAAGACCGTACGCCTCTTCACTGCCAGCAAGAACAAAAGGGTTAGGCGTATTCCCCTTCGTAATAAAAATCGCCTTCTCTGGAACTTCAGCGGAGCCATCGGTGGGAAGACCGGGTACACCCGTGCCGCCAAAAGATGCTTTGTCGGGGCCGTAACCCGCAACGGATTGACTCTGGTGGTCTCCGTCCTTGGTTCTCGGGCCCTCTGGACGGATACCAAGAGGCTCCTGAACTACGGCTTCCGCAAGCAGATCCAAAACGTTAAATCGTCCAACGGCTTCATTGTCCAAGTCGCATCGCTTTTAGGGCAGGACCGAGCGGAGTCTCTCCGGAAAAGAATCGAGCAGAGCGGTTATCAGGCGTACATAGAAAAGGCCTCTCCCATCAACAATCAGACCACGTACCGGGTCAGGATTGGGCCCTATCCAGAATGGATTCGCGCCCAGAAGGCCGCCCGGGAACTCGAGAGCAGGAACGGCCTTAAGGCCATCGTCCTCTTTGCCTCGTCCACAGTCAAAACAGCGAGTGCCAATGGCACATACTCCAACAGGTGAGTGATAGGGAGCTGTTTTTCGCAAGGGCGCCTATACCCGCCAGCGTTTCAGTGTGTAGGCCTGATCCCAAAAGAGAAACTCGTAGCGGCTACTTAGAAGAAAATGGGAAATCATCAGTTTCCTCTCGTCGTTTTTAGCGGGTGCCCCCAACCGGTCCATCAGGCGGATCTGTTCGCGCACCGGCTTCCAATAGTCCTCTGAGGCGTACGTCGCTATCCACTCGCGGTAGATCTTCGGTCCCTTAGGGAGGCGCCTGGTGAGCCTCTTCCCAACCTCTCCGTAGATCCAATAACAGGGAAGCACTGCTGCCACGATCTCCCCCAGGCTCCCACCCCGTGCAACCGCTTGCAGATGCCTGGTATAGGCTTCGGTGATCGGCCCTTTTGGCGTGTGGTCAAGTTGTCGCCGGGAAAAACCCAATGTCCGGCCAAAGGTCGCATGGAAGCTCCTCTCCACCTCAACCGCAATGAGGGCATGGCGGGTGAATATTTCGAGCGTGCCCAGATCCGTTGATTTTGCCCCTCCCAGACAGAGGACCTGAGCAAAATCCAAAAGGTAAAGGTAATCCTGAAAGATGAAATAGGTGAAGCGATCCATTGGGAGGGTTCCGGCGTGAAGCTCGCGTAGAAAGGGATGGCCGTAGATAGCGCGCCAGATCTTATCCGCCCGATTCTTTAATTGCTGACTGAATCCCTTGGCCATCTCACACTCCCTCTCCGACTTTTCTCTGCCCTGTCCCCTTGTCTTGCACTTTGGATAAAATCTTTCTATAACATAGCCCCATTATGGTTGTCACCGGTGCTGGTACTCCACAGATCCTTCAAATAGCGGAAAGGACGGCTATGAAGAAGAAAATTCGCATGCGAGTGAACGGTAAAAAACACGAGATCGAGATACCTACCAATCGCCTGTTGATTGATGTCCTGCGCTACGATTTAGGGCTCACAGGCACCAAGGAGGGTTGCAGCGTGGGCGTGTGCGGTGCCTGTACAGTACTGATGGACGGGGAGATGGTAAGCTCCTGCCTGGCCCTTGGGGTCTTTGCGGACGGCTGCAAGATCACTACCGTCGAGGGACTGGCCGAAAATGGAGAGTTGCATCCGGTGCAACAAAGCTTCATCAAATACGGTGGCTTTCAGTGCGGGATATGTACCCCTGGGCAGGTCGTGGCGGCGAAGGCCCTACTGGACCAGATCCCTAAGCCCACGGAGGCACAGATCAAGGATTGGATGATGGGAAATCTCTGTCGCTGTACGGGATATTACAAGATTATCGAGTCCATCCAAAAGGCTCATCAAATCCGGAGGTAAGGAGCTCCATGCAAGCATTCGAATATCGTACACCCAGAAATCTTCAGGAAGTTCACGAAGACCTGAAGGCCTTCGGCACCGACGTCAAACTCATCGCAGGGGGTACCGCCCTCGTCATCATGATGAAGCAGCGGCTCCTCTCCCCGACATGTCTGATCAGCTTGCGCTCACTGTCTAGACTAAAAGGCATCGCGCAGAAGGACGGTGGGCTGCAAATAGGGACCCTGGTAACCCACAGAGAGTTGGAAACGTCTGCGCTGGTTCGCCGGAAATTGCCGCTCTTGGCAGAGACCTACCATCACGTCGCTACGATCCGAGTACGTACTATGGCCACCGTCGGTGGCGGGCTCGCCCACGCCGACCCCAACCAGGACCCACCTCCTACCCTGATCGCCTTGGGTGCAACCGTCAAAATAACCTCGGCCAGCGGCAGCCGGAAGGTCCCTTTGGAGACGTTCTTTACGGATTATTACGAGACCATCCTGAAACCGGACGAGATCCTCACCGAGATTTTTGTCCCTGTGTTGAAGGCGGGTAGCGGTGGGGCATACCTCAAATTCCTGCCGCGTACGGCCGACGACTATGGTACGGTTACCGCCGCGGCTGTGGTCACTCTGGACCGGTCCAAAAAAACCTTTAAAGATGTCCGGATCGCCATGGGGAGCGTGGGGACAACACCGATTCGTGCACAAGAGGCCGAGGCCGTACTCCGAGTGCA
>JACZXR010000464.1 GCA_022571535.1 Deltaproteobacteria bacterium
GATAAAATGAAACGGATATTAACGGCTATTATCGCTATTTTTCTATTGGCAGGTTCTCTCGGCTGCTCCCAACCATTAACCACTAGAGAGAAGGGCGCTATCGGCGGAACGGCAGTAGGAGCCGGCCTGGGCGCTATTATTGGAAGCGCTACGGGACACGCCGGTGCCGGAGCGGGGATTGGAGCAGCAATTGGGCTTTTGGGGGGAGCGTTGATAGGTGACCGCATGCAGAGTCAGGCGGCAAGTGAAGCCCAGACGCAGAGACGGATCCAACAGCAACAGATCGAACTGGAGCGACAGAGGAGAGAGCTGGAACGACTGAAGAGGCAGACAGAACGCTAGTCAACCCATGAAAGGGCGCAGACTCACGAAACAACAAAAGAAAAAAAGGAGAGCTAGGATGAAATTTGCAAAGTATATTGGTGGAGCGTTAGTGGTTTTATTTATCGTTGCTTTTGCGCTGCCCAGGCTTTCGGCGTACGACAAGAATCAGAGATTCAAGGCCTACAATCCGGGTCTGGAGCCTTGCAGTGAAATTGATGCGATGCTTGACAGGCGGATGAAGGGGTACACTGTTCAGCAGCAAGCGGATTATGAGCAGATCGTTCGGTACTGGCTGGCGGGATTTGGGACCGCCTGGAACTACTTTATGCCAGAGACTTACGACATCCAGGGGGAATATACGAACCAGCAGATTTGGGACTGGCTCGAGAATTACTGCGAAAAAAATCCGGACAAAAAGCTAGTGGACGCAACTGTTATCTTAGTTCAAGCTCTGCATCCCAAGCGGACCCGAGAAGAACCTGCCAAGAAGTAGAGCGTTACTATCCCATATGACCTTACCGCGACATCAGGCCGGAACACGCCATCGAAGACCCGGAAACCTCGCAAAATCGCGATCGAAAGTGATCCATTCACAGCCGGACTCGATGGCCAGCGCAGCAAACCATGCGTCCGGCACCAGATTGCCTCGCGCGTCGGCCTCGGTGCAAAGGCGCGTAAATATCTCCCAGTGCCGCTCCCCCGGTTGAATCACCAAGCAGTGGGATTGAGCAAGCAAGATGTCGCAGAACCGGAACACCTCATCCAGGGTGCTCGGCTCCGCAAAGACCTTTGGGTGGGTGGTGATGCGGACCACACCGCTCAAAATCTGCGGAGCCATACCGTAACGCGCGTCGCCGTTGACCACGCCGTCGAGCCAGGCCCTACAGGTGTCATGGTTGGAGGAATCAGATCGGAAGGCGTGGACGAGTACATTGACGTCGGGAAGAATCACGGGGTGTCCATGACCTCCTCCAAGTCACTTGACCGGTTGAGGTCAATTCCAGGAAGGACACCACCGGAAGCTTTTGATACCGGCAACTCAACCCGCTCCCGCCTGCTCGCCTTCCGTTTGGCCAGGATGAGTGTCAGGCCATCTTCGATCAGCGACGTCAAGGTGCGCCCATCATCTGCGGCGCGTTTTCTGGCCCGCCGAAGGAGATCATCCTTTATCCTTACAGTTGTTCTCATGCATTAAAACATATCGATAATGCATCAATATGTCAACCTGTGAATGACGGGCGAAAATTCAAATCACCATGAAAGACGGCAAAATCTACAAGAACACAAGGGGGTTGTTTTATGAACCAGAATAATCTTTTTTCCCTGCCGCTCGCCATCGCGGTTCTGGGATTTTTTTTATTGAGTTCCTGCACTTCCTTCGGATCCCATACCGTTGCGCGCGATCGATTTGATTACAACACGGCGATCGCAAACTCCTGGAAAGAACAAACCCTCCTGAATATCGTAAAGCTACGCTACGCGGACATGCCGCTCTTCGTCGAAGTCGCGTCTATTGTGAACAGTTATTCCCTCGAAGGATCGGTAGCCCTAGGCGGCACCCTTTCATCCCGTGACGCCATCCAGAGGGACTTTTTCTCATTCGGCACTGCCGCGAAGTATACGGATCGACCCACCATCACCTATGTCCCGATCACGGGGCAGCAGTTCAACAAGAATTTCATGACTCCCATACCCCCAAGAGCGGTCCTGTTCCTTATGCAATCGGGCTGGCCGGTCGATCTAATATTTCCCATTACGGTGGACGCCATCAACGGTCTCCGAGCAGAGGTCACCGCGGGAGCGAATGCGCGTCAAGGGGATTCAGACTATTATCGGGTCATTACCCTGCTCCGCAAACTACAGAAAGCAGGGGCTGTAGGTATGCAAATTGTCAAAGGAAAGAATAATCAAGACGTAACCATTATGTTCTTTCATCGCAGGGAATTAACTGCAGAGATCGTGAGGACACTGCGGGAAATCGAAACCATACTGGGCCTCAAGGCCGGGGTGCGTGAGTTAAAGGTCACCTATGGACTTTTCCCTAAAAGTGATTCCGAGGTCGCCCTGCTTACCCGTTCCATGCTGCACATCATGATCCGGCTGGCGACGCTAGTCAGCGTTCCCTCCGAGCATGTCACCGAGGGCCGTACGGTTCCTTCGTTAGCTCTAAACAGCGGTATCAAGGAGGACAGTGGACGGCTTATCGAAATAAGTCACAGCACCGAGAAACCAGAGGATGCCTTTACCGCTGTCCGTTATCGCGACCACTGGTTCTGGATCGACGACCGGGACTTCAAGTCAAAGCGGACCTTCGCCTTCTTGATGATTCTCTTTTCACTGACCGAGACGGGGGGGAAAGCGGGACTACCGTTAGTAACCATCCCGGCAAGTTAACCCCGATCCGAAAAAATAATCGAGGCATCTACCGTGTTGACCACGATATGACAGCAATCACCGACATTTTGATCTTCAGTTTGCAACTATACTAAAGGTGTGTTGCTGATACACGCTGCGAAGGGGGTAATTGATGCGCTCTGATGCTCAACAGGGAGAATTTTTTAGTCTGACTAATTTCGGATCGGGGTT
>JACZXR010000035.1 GCA_022571535.1 Deltaproteobacteria bacterium
CCGTCGTATTCAGCCACAACCGTGGTCGCGGGGTCGGCCTTATCAAGCACGACGGTCTCGACCCCGGCGCCGGCCAAGGCCACGCCGAGAGTCAGGCCGACCATGCCGCCGCCATGGATCAGAACTTCGGCTTCGGATGAATCTTGGCTTGCCATGGTCTCAGAATCGCCCCTCGGCACGCCTCTGTCTAGAGCAATATCCGGAGCGGTGGTATAATACCAAGGAGCAGTGATAAAGACCCATAGAGATCGTGTCCGCTTATTCCCGGGTGAGGTCGGGAGCCGCGAGCGATGCCCCCATAGCATACATATGCATCGGTTAGGCTTCCTGACGCACTCCGGGGGTGAGCGGACGCGACCGCAGGCGGCTTCCCGAGGCTTTCGGACGTCGTTCCGCCCGCCTTACGATGCCCAAGGCATCGCGGCGCCGCGCGCGCCTAGCCGAAAACCACGGGAAGCCGTCTCTATGGGCCTTTATTAACGACCCTTGGTATAATTGCCAGCCTCGCGGGCGGCCTGCTGTTCACCCTGGTCATGGTGGCAACAGGGACTCTATCGAGTGTGGCAAGCTTGGTCGGTGGCACTTCGCCCGTTCTAGGCTTCATTGTCCACATGTGCATTAGCGCCATTATAGGCATGAGCTACGGCCTGCTTTTCCGTCACGAAGCACCCGACTTCGGATCGGGCCTGGCCTGGGGTCTGATCTATGGCTTGATCTGGTGGTTCCTTGGCCCACTGACCCTAATGCCCATTCTGCTCGGTGGGTCAGTAACATGGACCATCACAGCCGCCAGCGCCCTGTTGCCATCACTCATTGGACATTTAATCTACGGTGCAGCAACGGCCTTCGCCTTCCTCATGCTAGAGCGCCGCCACGCCGAGTGGCTGTTGTTGGACCCCAGGTTTGCCGCCCGGGAGGCACGCCGCCGCCGCCAGGTAGGTACGCCCGCACCTGCGCTTTGGCTCTTTGCGTTAGGCCTGGGGGTGTTGCTGCCAATTCTCCTTAGTGTCACCACTCAGATTAATATTCCCACGAGCGGTTATTGAACTTCCAACTCGTTTGTTACCTTACACCAATCCACTTAGGGTTCTCCTACTGGACCTAGGATCATTTCGCGAACTCCTCCCGGTTAGGTCATTTCGCCCAGATTGGTCGCCAATCACCCGTCTGAAGGCAGTGACGCCAAAAACTTCGTTCGGAAATCCTGGCCAAAAGATGCTTGTCCAAACACCTGATAGCTGCTAGTTTTCACGTAAGGATCACCTGGCGCCATACCGTCAGAGATTTTAACTCTGTTTAAGGAGGTAACAAGCAATGCCGTTGCTCGATCACGTAGGAGTGAAAGTGACAGATCTTGACCGTTCAATCAAGTTTTATACGGAGTTGTTCGGCTTCGAGCTGGTAGATCGCCGCATGCTTGGCAGTGGCGATGTTGAAGCAGCCGGCCTTAAGGTGGCAGACGATAGCTTGATTTTTCTGCTTTATAATCCTGATTTCGGTTCACACAGCCCGGAGGAACGGGGAGGCGTCGATCATTTCTGCTTGACCTTCAATCAGGAGACCTTTGAGTCGATTCTGGTCCGAATGAAAACGCTCAACGTCAGGAAGATCGGGGATGTAGTGAATCGAACCGGAGGGACAGGTCGTAGTCCATCCCAATATATTCTAGACCCGGACAACAATCAGATCGAGGTCAAGACAGGGCCGTCCAAATAAAGGGAGTAATGGACCGTAAAATACCAATTTGTAGCTGTAAAGGAGATCTCTATGAAGGCAATTCGTATCTATAAGTTCGGTCCTACCGAAGAGGTCCTCCAATACGAGGATATCCCGACTCCGAAGCCCGGGCCCGAGGAGATGCTGGTGAAAGTGGAGGCCGCATCCCTAAACCGGGCCGACCTGGGGCTGCGTAGCGGGAGCTACCGTATCGCTCCAGCGGATTTACCCATCATTCCAGGCAGGGAGTTTGCAGGGACCATAGTCTCCGTGGGCTCAGCAGTCCAAGAGTACCGGGTTAACCAACGAGTGGTAGCTCAGCCCGGGCTAGGAGGCTACGCTGAGTTTGCACTGGCAAAGGCCGACAAGACCCGCCCGGTGCCGGATGGGGTGGAGTCCGTGGTGGCCGCGGCCATGCCCACGATTTTTCTCACCGCCTGGTTCGCTCTGGTCCAGGATGCCGGGATGAAAGCGAGTGACCTGGTGCTGATTCAGGCAGGTGGTAGCGGTGTCGGCATCGCAGCTATTCAGATTGCCAAACACCTAGGGACACGGGTCATTACCACGGCAGGCACCGATGACAAGTGTAGACGGCTCCATGACCTAGGGGCAGACGAAACCATCAATTACACTGTTAAGGATTTCAAAAAAGAGGTGCTGCAACTCACCGGCGGCCGGGGAACCGACGTGGTACTGGAAATGGTAGGAGGCGACGTCTATACCAAGAGCCTGGAAGTCCTGGCTCCAAACGGTCGCCTAGTCTCAATCGGTGGGGCAGCGGGCGCAGGTCCCACCCCAGATTCGCTACCAACCCTGACCGAGGGCCGCAAGGTAAGTCGGTTTTCCATTACTTCGCTTCTGTCCTCCCATCCGGAGGCCTTCACTCAGCTGGACACTTTTCTAGGCCTAGTCCAGCAAAAGAAGTTTCAGGTAGTGATAGGCCGCACCTTCCCGCTTGCGGAGGCGCGGGCGGCTCAGCGCCATCTAGAAGGGCGGGAACACTTCGGCAAGGTGGTGCTGACGATCTAATTCGGAGAGACCTTCCACCATCAAGCGCCAATGCGGTAAAGCCTGTCCGCGTTTCGGCTCAGGACCGCCTCTTTGTCTGCATCCGTAAGATCGTCACGCTCCAACAGCTCGTCGATCTCGTGCCGGCAGCTCTCGGCACTAAAGACCTCGTGCGGAAAATCACTGGCAAAGAGAAAAGGCTCGCGACCAGCCCTCTTCACCGCAAATCCCAGGCCCACGTCATCACAGTCGAATCCGGCAAAGATTCTCCCCTCGCGGACGTGTCTCTTGAAATACTCACTTGCCTTCTCGCCGGTCTTCGGACCAACAAGGAGCTCTCCCTCGCGATCGACCTGAAGATGAGCGTCGTTGTAGGAGCGGTCTATCCGGTCCATGAAAAAGGGTACCCAGGCGGCCCCACCCTCGAGAAAGGCAACCCGAATGCCGGGAAACCGGTCAAAGATACCATGGGCAAGCATCCCCGCAGCCTGGATCATGATGCCAAAGGGATGTCCCAGGGCATGGACAGGATAATATGTGCTGAAACCGTCTAAGCCGAGGTGGTGATGGCATCCGCCGTGGACAGCCAGGCAACAGCCAAGCTTCTCCGCCTCTTCGTAGATCGGCCAGTAGACCTTCGCCCCCAGGTGACCCATTATGCCTTCGCCAGTAGAAGGTAACATGGCCCCGCACATCCCGAGCTCCTTGACAGCCCGGCGGAGCTCCTTCACTGCCTCCTCCACATCCTGGACCGGGATCAGGGCCATCCCCTTGATCCTCGGGGTTGCATTGACAAACCGCTCGTGGAGCCAGTTGTTGTAAGCTCGGCAAGCTGCAATCGCCCACTCCACGGAGACAAACCGACCCACAGCCAGGCCGGCGCTGGGGTAAAGCACGGTCCACTCGATACCCGTACCATCCATAAACTCCAACCACTCTTTCGGGCCAGGGTTTCCCATTCCATCACGGTTTTTTCTCAGGTATTGGTAATGGAGATGGTCGAGAACGGGAAAGATTACGGACGACTGATTCCCTTTGGGCATGTATTTTGCAATTTCATCACCGTACGCATAATCATTGATATGACCGTCAGCATCGATAATTCGCGTCATGGTTCTCCCCCTCTCCTGATTAAAACTCTCTTGCTATTTTGCCCGGGCAGATTGAAAGTACTCAAATTCCAAAAAACCATCTATACCCCATGATCAGAAATCCTTCAAGATTGCTTCCTCCGGCTTAACGTCTCGAGCGCTCTATCCCAGCTAGGAAATAGACGATTCTTTGACCGGTGCAGCGCAGATTCCTTGGGTATTTTTCTCTCACGCGAACCCTTAAGAATCTGCTCAAAGAAGTCAAAACCAACCCCCGCCTCAGGCAAAAACTCCCCCCAATCCGTCAGGGGAATTTTTTCGTGGTTATAGGGACAAACCTCCTGACAGATATCGCAGCCAAAAGTCCACCCGGCCGCTTTGCTGATCTCTTCTTCGGTGAGCGGGGATTTACGTTCGATCGTCTGGTAACTTATACACTGGGTTGTTCTCAAACTATAATTTTCACTGATGGCCTGTGTCGGGCAGGCATCGATACACAATCGGCACTGTCCGCAATCCCAAGCCAGGGGTTTATCTTTCTTAAAGGGATATGTCGTTAAAATAACACCGATAAAAAAGTATGAGCCCATTCCAGGCTTAATGACCATGGTGTTCTTACCGAGAAACCCTATTCCCGCCTTGATGGCAAGGCTTCTCTCCGCTATCGGCCTCGTATCCACGCCGCAGTAACAGGTAACGCCCGGATCTTCCTTTTTGATAAAGGACTCGATTTTCTTCAAACGATTAAGGACGACAATATGGTAGTCTCTCCCAACGGCGTATCTGGCAATTTTAAATCTGCCCGTTAAATGGCGGGCCCTTGTATTCTTGTAATTTTTGGTGAGAACAATAGCGGACTTCACATCTTTAAGAAGCAACGCTGGATTTTCCTTGAACTTAAGATGCCTTTCTAAATAGTGCATATCCCCGCAGTTCCCATCTTTGAGCCACTCTTTATAGGAATCGATAGCACCCCCCACACTGGGATCAGTGAAGCGACAGTCATCGAATCCGACGGTCTCTGTCGCGAAGTGGTAAACGCTGTCCGTTAAGGAAACTTCCATTTGATGCCCTCGTAAATTCTGTTTGGATATCTCCTCTGAGAACCGCAAGGATTCGCAGATCGGGTCATCCTGTGCAGGACTGTTTAAGATCCGCCCAGGGAACGTGGCTGATACCGGCCGAGGGGCTTCGAGACCATTTCCGGTCGTTTATCTCCATCGGCCCACTCTGCGATAATTTTCCCACGGAGCATCGTCATCACGGGCCAACCCTTCATCTCCCTTCCCTCCCAGAGAGTCCAGCCTGCTGCGGTGTGAACCATATCGCTGCTGACGGTGACCTTTCGGTCCAAATCTACCACAACGAGGTCCGCATCAGATCCAGGAGCAATCACTCCCTTCTTCGGATACAATCCAAAGATCCGGGCTGTATTCTCACAACAGACCTCAACCAGGCGCTGAAGGGTGATTCTACCCCCGTTAACTCCATCGTTTAGCATCACGGGAAGAAGGGCTTCCCCTCGAGAAGGAAACCCGGTTCTGGTCGCCCATATATCCCCGGGAACCTCCATCTCTTCACGGGACTTCGCTGTGTTGGTGTGATCGCTTCCAACTGTATCTATCCTTCCGTCGGCCAAGGCCTGCCAAAGAACTTCGATATCTTCAGCGCTACGCAGGGGGACGTTGATCCGCCAGGCATCTTCCGTCAAACTCAAATAATGAGTGCCCGTCTGCGCATAAACCGTAGCGCCGTCTGCCCGAGCTCGCGTGATTTCCTCTATTGTCTCAGGGGTTGTCGTGTGCTGAATATAAATTGGACACTTCGTTATCCGGGCATAATACGTATACGTGTGAACATGACCGGCTTCACAAAAATTCGGTGACCGCTGATTCCAAACGCGATATTCCTTACGCCCGGCCTTTATCAGTCTCTCTTCAAAGATACGGGCAATCTCCCAATTTTCACAGTGCATACAGACTATGGCGGGCGGGCCTAGCTTGGCCACTGCCTCCATCCCGAGGTAAATCGTTCCATCATCATAACCAAAGTAACCCTGGCTCTTTCGGTTGGGCCAGTATTTGGCCGTTTGCTCCGGGCTCATCAAGTGAAGCTGATACTTAAAAGAAGTAATGCCAAATTCCTTCGCTAGTCGGGGAATTTCCAACGCATGTTCGTCCTTTAGAATCTTTGGCGTCAGAAAAAAATCGACCATTGATCGTGATTCTCCAAGATCCTTAAAAAGGTTAAATACCTCGCTATAAGGGACGACTTCCTCTTTACTCTTTTCCGCCTTATAGGGCTGCCCCATATTAGGACTGGGCTGCATGAATCCCCAAGTGGTGATTCCATAGGCGGCCGCACCCTTCGTTTCTGAGTCGAACTCATCACCGACCCAACGATGACTTCCAAAGTGTACCTCGGGATCCACCACCCCGGGGATAAGAATACGTCCTTTGAGGTCGATTATTTTTTGCGCCTGTGGGGCAGCGTCACCCTCCCCCACGGCGACGATCTTACCCTGATCCACTGCCACAAAGCCGTTTGCGACCCTGCCTTGACTAACTACCCTGCCGTTCTTAAAGAGAATCTCTACCTGTTCCATGTTACTACCCCATAGATTTATTTCATTACCGCCCTTAAGGCCTCACCCGACCGGGGTCGCTTAACATAGTTCAAGGCCTCTTCCAACGAGATCACATTGGCATACTTACTGTTCATTTCAAAAAGGTTGACGAGATGAGAGAATGGGGAACGATCGAAGACGCAATCCTCGACCACAAAAACAGATAAACCGTAGGAGAATCCGTCCATCACAGTAGCCCTCACGCAACCTGAGGTCGTGCAGCCGGTTACGATAATTGAATCTATTCCCTTTTGCACAAGATAGGTGATCAGGTGAGTCCCGAAAAATGCACTTGCCCTAGCCTTGCGCACAATAAATTCTCCCCTGCGGGGCCGGATCATTTGCGGGAACTCCATAGATAGATCACTCATGGTGCTGGATTCCTTAGCACGCTTTGTGGCGTTTCCGAATACCGCCTTGAAATCCAGATCACTGGTAGAGTAGACTACTGGAACGTTCTGCGTTCGGCATGAACGGAGCAGCTTCCGGATACGCGGGATGGACTGCCAGGCCACCTTCCCGCAACTCGACCTGAACTCTTTTATGGCCTCCAAAGTCTCCATAGGCCTGGTACCAGTGAAGCCAAGGATCATATCTATGATCAACAAGGCGGGTTTCTGTCCAAATCCCTGTCGTCCTCCGTAGCCTGATTGTTCGTATATCTTCCGATCAAAATCGGGGATAATCTTTTCCCAATCCTTCATAAAACCTCCGTTCATTTAAGGTACAAAACAACGAGAAGTCCTCGATACCATAAGCTGGTTCGACGGTTAGAATCAAGTTATATCGACCACGGGGTTACCCAATAATCAACCGGTCGTAAGGCATTGCATGCCGGCTATTTATTTTCTTCGGTTCTGATTGTCGGGGCTTTTTGTTTTTGTGATGATCATCAAAGGACCAGATCAGAGCACCTCTTGCTGACTTGAAAAACGAGGATTGGAAACATATTGATAAAGATCTTATACCAATCGGAGCTTTCTCGAGTTGATACGATTTCCGTACCCCACAGACTTATTGACATAAGGATTTCCCTTCGGCTATCATCGGTCCTCTTAAGCCCGGTCAGACAAAATTACTCAAACGTCGACGGTAAGCTTATCGTGGGGCATGGGAATCGCAGTGAACTTCAAGACGATAGTTCATGTAATACTTTAAAATAGGGTTGGTACTCAGTGAATAAAGCGTGGTAATCATATTATTAGAGGAGGCAAGCGATGGCGATTAAAATCAAGCGTACAGGCCACCTAGTGCTACGAGTGAAAAATCTCGAGCGCTCAAAGCGCTTTTTCACAGAGGTCCTGGGTCTCTCTCTCTCGGGCGATAACCGTAAGGGCATGCTTTTTTTTAGCACCGATTTTAATGTCAACCACCACATGCTCGCCATCAGGGAAGCCCCGGAGGGATCGCCCATGCCCAATCCAGAAAAACAGGTAGGAATGGAGCACGTCGCCTACGAGCTGGGCTCCTTTGCCGAACTGCAAGAAGCCTATCGAATCTTCAAGGAAAATGACGTCAGGATTCGCCATACGGTCTTCCACGGGGTCACCAAGAGCATCTACTTTTTCGACCCCGATGGAAACTTGCTCGAGGTCTACTGTAACGTCCCCCCCGACGAGTACAAGAATACGGTGCCCAACCCCTTTGGATTTTACGGGTCCATCGAGAGTGAGTTGGAGGGAGCGCCCCAGAAGCAAGGAACCGTCGTTCCTTAATTTAGTCAACTTGGAAATGAAGAGGGCGGTACGGGTCAAGATCAACGGGAGATCTTTTGAAGAAGAGGTGGAACCACGCCTTCTCCTCTCCCATTTCCTTCGCGAGACCGTCGGGTTGACCGGGACCCATATTGGGTGTGTGGTCGGTGAGTGTGGTGCCTGCAGTGTCCTTATTGACGGCAAACTCGTCAAGTCTTGCCTGCTCCTCGCAGTTCAAGTCGATGAAAAAGAGATCTTGACCGTGGAGGGCTTGGCAGAAAACGGTGTGCTTCATCCTATTCAAGAGGCCTTCGTCAAGGAATACGGACTTCAGTGTGGCTACTGCACACCGGGAATGATTTTGGCAACACTCTCCCTCCTCACTAAAAATTCCACTCCATCCGAAGAGGAGATCCGCAAGGGACTCGCCGGAAACCTCTGCATGTGCACAGGCTACATGCAGATCGTCGAGGCGGTCAAGTCAGCGGCAAAGAACTGGAAGAATGGATAAGGCCACAACGTACATAGGTCACCGGACACGCAGTAAAGAGGGGCCCCGACACGTCAGCGGTCTGGGGAATTTTGCGGACGATTTCAGCCTTCCTGGTATGTTACACGCAGTCATTTTACGCAGTCCATATGCCCACGCCAGGATCATAAGCATCGATGCCGCTGCAGCCCTGGATGCCCCGGGGGTCGTAGCGGTTATAACCCCCGAAGATTTGAAACAAGAAACTAACGCCTTCAAGCCCGGCCGCTACGCAGCAGGCCTAAAAAAGCCGATTCCGGAATACGCAACCGCCATTGATAAGGTTCGATATGTGGGGGAGCCCGTTACAGCACTGGCAGCCCGTGATCGAGGAGCAGCCGAAGACGCCCTGGAGCTGATTTCCGTAGACTACGAGCCTCTCCCTGTCGTCACAGACACTGCCGACGCAATGCGCTCGAACTCCGCCCTGCTCTTCGAAGAACTAGGATCTAATATTGCATGGCAGGGGTCTCTCTCTTACGGGAACGTTGATGACGCCTTTCGGGAGGCGGACGTAGTGGTGCGAGATCAACTAAGGATCCACCGCTACAGCTCAACCCCATTAGAACCCTTAGCCTGCATCGCCTCTTTTGATGCAGCGAGCAGAAAAATGACCGTCCGGGTCAATGCCCAGGTACCGGAGGTAATCTACGATGCCCTGCGGGAGGCATTGGGATTGGAAGATGTAAGGATCATCATCCCCGACATCGGCGGCGGCTTTGGACAAAAGATCCATCTCATACGCAAGTACGTGGTGATCACCAGCCTCCTTGCAGTCAAGACCCAGCGGCCCGTAAAATGGATCGAGGACCGCAGTGAGCATATGATGGCAGCGGGCCATTCCTGTGGCCAGCAATTCGACGTCGAGGCTGCCGTCAAGCGAGACGGAACCGTGCTGGGCCTGAAGTTTAAAGAGATCGACGACGTCGGAGGATCCGTCAGCACGTTGACGATCCATTTTACCAACAAGCTAAACAACCTCTCCAACACTTACAAGGTAAAAAACATCTCCATGGAGGGCACCTCCGTTGTGACAAACAAGTGCCCAGTCATCCCGAACCGTGGAATCGGCAAGCCCGGCATGTGCTTTATCTGGGAGAGGATGATGGACCGAATTGCACAGGAACTCGACATGAGTCCCATTGATGTGCGCTCTATCAATTTGGTCCAACCGAACGAGATGCCATACACCACGCCGAGTGGAAATATCTATGACAGCGGTGACTATCCGTCTCTCCTCAAGCGGGCAATTGAGAAGATCGGTTACGAGACACTAAGAGAGGAACAGAAAAGCGAGCGCAAAAAGGGGCGCTTTCTTGGCGTTGGGGTTGCTATTGGTGTTGAACCAGGTGGAAGAAACGCAGCGCGCGACATGGCGATTTTTCCCGAGATGAAAGAGAGCCCCGGCGCAGGTGGTGTCAACGGCG
The DNA here is from genome assembly GCA_022571535.1 of Deltaproteobacteria bacterium. Taxonomy (GTDB): domain Bacteria; phylum Desulfobacterota; class Binatia; order UBA9968; family CAXXLF01; genus JACZXR01. The sequence continues at coordinate 10,092 of JACZXR010000035.1, forward strand.
CCACGATCAAACTGGAAAAAAATGGAACCATTACGCTCCTGCTCGGCTCCCCAAGCTGCGGTCAGTCCCACGAGACGACCACCGCACAGGTGGTAGCCGAACTACTCGAGATCGCCCCCGAACACATCAGCGTCAGCACCCCCTTCGATAGCGATGTCTCTCCCTGGGGGATCTCTGCTGCCAACAGCGGAAATAATTTCCATCTGTACGACATAGGTGCAGTGCACGGGGCCGCCACGAAGCTGAGGGAAAAGATCCTTACGCTCGCCGGTCACATCCTTCAGACCGACCCGGCGAAACTCACCATCAAGGACGCTTCAGTTCAGGCCCCTGGCTCGCCTATGAAGAAGATTTCTTTTGCTGAACTGGGACGGGTCGCGTACGGCAATCAGTCTCTGATGCCGGAAGGTTTTGAGGCAGGTCTCCAGGAAACGTACTACTATACCTTCCCCCATGCAGCATCAAACCTACTTCCCGATCGGGACCGCCGTATCCGTGCTCAATTTACTTTTTCAGCGGCCGCTCACGCCGCGGTAGTGGAAGTGGACATACAGACCGGGAAGGTCGAGGTTCTTCGATATCTCATCGTTGGCGACAACGGCACGATCATCAACCCGGACGTCGTAAACGGGCAGATCTACGGTTCTGCCGCACACGGGATCTCC